>JACPLO010000009.1 GCA_016186495.1 Candidatus Niyogibacteria bacterium | reverse complement strand
TACATTAGTAAAATAGCACATTGAAAAGAGGGCTATTTTTTATGAGGTAAGCCCTTCTTCGCTAAAGCTACGAAGGGTAAAACGCACTGACAAAATGCGCTTTGCCCGTCAAAGCCTTGGCGACGGCGGGCTTACCTCATGCAGAGGCGGGCCGCAACAGCGAGGGCGAATCTCGCAAATCCAAACATAGAAGGAGGATGACGATGTCACAGACATTGATCACCAGCCGAGACCCGAAAGGTCTCCACGCAACCGGTCTCTTCGAGGCCGTCTACAACAAGTCCAAGCTCGACGAGGCACGCGCACAGCGGCTCAACGAGCGCGGTGGCGAACTACAGGACGGGATAGCGAAGCTCATTGCCGAGCTGTCCCAGTCCAAGCTGTCCCAGTCCAACCAGTACGCCAACGAGGAAGTCCGTTCCAGCTACACGTACCCGAAGGAGTACAAGGGGCCGAAGCCGATCAACGACCGGGTCAAGGCAATCGCCAAGATCTTCGGTCTTGATCCGAGCCACGCGCTCGAATTCGCCAAGACCCTGCCGGAACTCCCGAACGGTGCCGAAGGATGGTTCGCGATTCCCTCGGTGGACGCACTGGCGGCGAAGCACTTCCCCGAAGTGACCGATCCGATCCAGAAGTACTGCCAGGCGGTCCAGCTCGTTCACACCAAGATCGCCGACTCCCGGTCGTTCTACAACTACCGTGAGGGTCAGATCACGCCGGCGCAACTGCGGGTTCACGCTCGCACGGCGCACGCGCTCGATCTGATCGCCGAAACACAGAAGGGCGACATCCTGATCGTCGCCGCCCAGCTCGGCATGCGCCATCGTGGCAAGTCCGTCCGTCGGGCTCGTGAGGTCTTCGTGGCCAACGAGTTCGGTCTCGGAAGTCTCGCAGTCGGTTCCATCGTCCTGACTCATCCCGAACGGCTCGTCCGTTGGGAGGAACTGGACATGGATTGTTCCGGCGACGAGTTCTCTCCGGGGGCCGATGGCGACTTCTCCTTGTCTCCCGACTTCTACTTCAGCGGCGGCGAGGTCGAGTTCGACGCGCGCTTCGTTGGCTACCCGCACGACTTCTTCGGTTCGGTGTCCGGCTTCCTCTCGCAGTAAATCGATCCTTGAGGTCTTGAATTCTTGGGGCTTTTGATCCCTTGAATTCCGCCGCAGGCGGTCGAAAAAATTGGGGCTATCCACAGCACATCGTGGATAGCCCCTTTCTCTTTTTACATATGTTCAAAACTAAATTTTATTGATATAATGAAGGTACAATTGAATTGCCTAAACCTGTCGTAGTAATTTTCGACAGGCATGGCATTAATCCATCCAAGGTATAGAACCCGTCGTCAGGGATCCTTGGATGGTCGTGTGGGGAAACTCATACGTTGAGACCGAAAGGTTTCATTACCCGACGCACTTTTTTCTTGTTCATCAAGAGATGCCCGGCCAATCTTTTATGCCCATAACTCGGATTGTCCCGGAGCGCTTCCTCGATTAAACATTTCACTTGCCAATCCTTGTCTGGTTTTTTGGGTCGGTAATACAGGCTGCCGCGGAAGATGCCCAGCTCCCGAGCCAACGCTGTTTTGGCCGACAATTTAATTTTTCTCAATTCTTTTTTGGGTTTCGGAGAGCTTCAGGGTCATTTCTCCGACTAGCTCCGGCAGAGATTTATTTTCTCTTCGAAGTTTCGCCATCTCGACGCAGGACAGGGCGTCCGCGCCGCCGCCCAGCCATTTATATATGCTGTGCGTTGAAACGCCGTGGTCTTCGGCGGCCTGAAGAACCGACACACCCTCGTTTTTAATGCGGGTTAATATTTGCTCCTTAAATTCGGGAGCGATGCGATATTTTTTCATATGCCGTTATTCTACGAAATTATGCTGATAATTCGTAGAACGGGTGTTCAAAATTTGGGGTACCGGTCATCCAGAATACCTGACAGTAAAATTTCAAAAAAAACTCCGCATTTGTCTTATTTTTTTGACAAAATGCGGAGCTTGTGAAAACTAAATTATCACTTTTAAATAAACTCGGTTTTTTCTTGGAAAAAACTCGTCAATTGAGATGAGCTGGAGATTAATGTCAAACCCGATATAACCAGCATATATGATTTCATTCTCAATGAAATTATACAAGAGTATTGCTGATTCATCAGGGAAAAGAATCTCGCTTCTAAATTTAGTGCTTGCTTTTAACAATCCTAATTTAGAAAGCATTTGGATATCGCTTGAATCAATCGGTGTCCGATTGATCGCCGCTTTCGCGACTGTGCGGATGAGTTGCGCGTGTTCGGTACGCAATTTCTCTTCGCGATCCAACTCTTCCTTCATAATTTTCTTTATCATCTTTATTCCTCCTCTTTATAAGTAAGATTATATTTTGAAAATCAATTGTATTTTCACGATTGGATTATTTTTTCCGCCAGTTCTTTAATGTTGTTATCTTTGATTTTATTAGCCATGGTTTTAAAAACCAAAGGGCGAACGTCAAACTGTTTTTGGTCCAGCATATTGTTAATCGCTTTTTCAAGCGTTAGAGGGTTGCTAATATCCGCTTTGTTTATAACATAATAGTCGGCAATCTGCATAATGCCGGATTTATGGACTTGATCTTCGCCCACATCCGGCGTTAAAACAAGAATAACTTTTTTTACGATGTTTTTTATTGCCACTTGATCTTGCCCAATGCCGATTGTTTCCACCAGGATAACATCATAATCGGCTGCTTTCATAATTTTCATGGCTTTTGGCGTAGCTTCGGCGATTCCTCCCTGAAATCCTCTTGTAGCCATGCTGTAAATGTGAACTTCCGGATCATAAAGATGCCGCCACATTTGGGTTCTGTCCCTTCCCAGCAAAGCGCCGCTGGCCAAAGGGTCGCTGGGATCAACGGTAATAACTCCAACTTTTTTATTAAGCATACGGAATTCAGCGATCATTTTGTCTATCAGGCTGCTTTTACCTGCTCCCAAAGGGCCGGTAATGCCGATAGTTAAAATATTTTTTTTCGGCTGTTTTGACAAGTTGCCTATCGTTTCTATTTCAAGCGAACCATTGCTTATTGCAGAAAGCGCCAGACCAACATCATTCTTTGTTTTTAATGAAAAATCTTTTGCGGTAATGGCTCTTCCGAGATTTTCACGGAAAAAAGTTTTGATTTTGTTTAAATCAGCTTCGGGAGTGCCGGAAATAAATATTTTCTTAACGAGATAATTTTCTTTTAAAAACATCTTGTCTTTTTGCGGAATAATCCCGCCTAAAATTAAGCCAATATCCAAGGCTGAATGGCTTTTCAGCCGTTCAAAAATTTTTTTAATATATTCTCGGTGAGCGCCGCTGTGGGCGCTTAAACCGAGGAAATCCGCCCCTTCTTGAACGGTAATTTCAACAATGTCATTCAAATCGTGGAAGAGTCCGAAATAAAATACTTCACAACCTTCATTAATCAGAGAATCTTTAATGATATTAATTCCCCGATCATGGCCATCCCACCCGCCTTTAGCCAAAATAATTCTTATTTTCTTTTTCATTGTTATCGCTATCACTCCTTTCTATAAAAGATTTTAATGAACAGTATTTGAGATGAATTCTAAATTATCTTTATCATAAATAATATGAAATTACAAAAAATTATTGACTGCTGCTTTTTATCCGTATAATCTTAAAATAAACGGTTCGTTGAAAATAGAGAAATAAGGAGGGAAAAAATGACGGAAATAATAGATAAAAATATTGTTTTGATTCCATATCTGGATGGCGCGGCTTTGGCTGAAAGCGCCATATCGTTTCCGGATACTGAAAAAGGAATGCTTTTTTACCGCGGCTACCCGATAAATATCCTGGCTGAAAAAGCCGGTTTTGAAGAAGTGGCTTATCTTATTCTGTTTGGCAAACTGCCAACAGAAAAATCTCTTAAATATTTCAAAGAGCAGATGCGAGAAGAGCAATATCTGTTAAATCGCACGATTAGCGCAATCAGGTCGTTAGGGCCCGAAATTTCCCTGTTTAATATGGCGGCGGCCGGAGTTCTTAGCCTTGCTAAATACGATAATAATTTAGAAGATGCGACCCTTGACGCAAATTACAAAAGAGCTCTGTTATTAATCTCTAAATTTCCGATTATCGCCGCTAACGCGGTATTGGCAAAAACCGGAGCAGGACAGCAATTTATTTCATCAAAACTTTCGCCGCTATCCAATTTTATTGATCTTTTAAATATCCGGATGGATGAAAAAATGGAAAGAGCGTTTGAAGTCGGACAAATTTTGTGCTGCGAGCACGAAATGAACGCTTCCACGCTTGCAGTAAGGACAGCAGCATCAGCCGGCAGTAATATGTATTTGGCGGTGTCAGCGGGTTTGAGCGTGTTTGCCGGAATTTATCACGGCGGCGCGAGCCAATTTATAGTAAAAATGCTTAAGCTCATTGGCAATCCCGACAATATCCAAAGATGGGCTGATCAAAAACTTGCGGCTACGGATAAAAAAGACCGGATTATAATGGGTTTTGGCCATCGTGTTTATAAAGGCCAAGGAAGCGACCCGCGAACAGCCATATTCAAAGAATGGGCTATGAATTTAAGCAAGAACAGGCGAGACAGAATTTTTTTTGATATAGCTGAAAAACTTGAAAAATACATTGGCGAAAAAAAGGACTTATGCGCCAATGTTGATTTTTATTTTGCTCTTGTTAATCATTTCATCGGATTTCGATCCGAAATTTCTCCGTTGATTTACGCAATGGCTCGGATTGCAGGGTGGACGGCTCATTACATAGAGCAGTTTCACGACCCAAAAGGCCGGATTTTGCGGCCGCGGGCAATATATACCGGCCCGGAAAATCAGGAATGGATTGATTTAGAAAATAGAGAATAAACAGGTAATAAAAAGCTTCCTATAATTAACGGGAGCTTTTTTATTTAAATTAAATAATGCGTTATTTTTTCTTAAAACGGGCCTGAAAAAAACGGAGCTGTTTGGGCTCATAAATCATTTTCAAACCGCGGATGACTTTTCGTTTTTTAAAAAGTTGAATAATTCCGTCAGCCGCGAAACCAAGATGGTCGTTGGTATAGACGCGGCGCGGCACTGTCAGCCTCACCAGTTCCAGTTTTGAACCGTGTTCTTTTCCGGTTTCAGGGTCGCGGCCGGCTGAAACCGAGCCTCGCTCCATGGAGCGGACGCCGGTTTCTTCATAAATCGCCGCGGCCAAGGTCTGCGCCAGATATTGCGCTAAAGGAATATGAGGCAGGAATTCTTTGGCGTCTAAATAAACCGCGTGTCCGCCAATCGGCAGAACAATCGGGACGCCGGCTTCTTTTAGTAAATTTCCGAACCAAATTACCTGTTCAACTCGATGTTTGATATGATCGTCATTATCCGCCATTTCCCGAATGCCGCGGGCAAGCGCTTCCAGATCGCGGCCAGCCATGCCGCCGTAAGTGTGCAGGCCTTCGTAAACCACCACCAAAGCCCGGACTTCTTCAAATAAATTTTTATCGCGGGTCGCCAAAAACCCGCCGATATTGACCAGATTGTCTTTTTTAGAACTCACGGTAATGCCGTCAACCAGGCTCATCATAGCTTTTAGGATTATTTTTATCGGTTTATCGCTCCATCCTCGCTCGCGGATTTTTATAAAATAAGCGTTTTCCAGCGCCCGGGTGGCATCCATCATTAAAAGAATTTTGTGTTTTTTAGCCAAAAAGCTCAAAGCTTTTAAATTCTGCATTGAAATTGGCTGGCCTCCGGCCATATTACAATTTGGTTCAACCCGGATAAAAGCGATTTGCTCCGCCCCGAATTTTTTAATAAAAGCTTCAGTTTTGGCAAGATCAAAATTGCCTTTAAAAGGAGCTTTGTTTTTGGGATTATAAGCTTCTTTAACAATGCAGTCGCGCCAAATGCCGCCTTGGCGTTCAACGTGTTCGCGCGAAGTGGTGAAGTACATATTAGAAAGGACAGATTGGCCTTTTTTAATCAGGGCCTTGGCGGCCAGATGTTCGGCGCCTCTTCCTTGATGAGTTGGCACGAGATACCGAAAACCGTAAATGTCTTTGACGGCTTTTTCCAAATTGTAAAAATTTTCCGATCCGGCATAAGCTTCGTCTCCAATCATCAGGCCGGCCCACTGCCGGTCCGACATCGCCGAAGTTCCGGAATCGGTCAGAAGGTCAATAAAAACATCGCGCGATTTTAGTAAAAAAGTGTTGAAGCCCGCGGCTTTAATGGCTTTTTCGCGGCCGCGGCGCGGAATTAAACGAGCCGGTTCAACCATTTTTATTTTCCACGGAGGAGGAAAAAACTTCATTACTTATATTAAACTAATAATTAAGAAAAAAAACAAGGTTTTTAAGCTTCCATTTTTTAATTGTTCTGCTATATTAAAATAAAGTAAATTTGCTGTTTGAAAATCCATTATTAAAAGGAGGTGGCAATAAATGAAAAATTTAATAAAGGTTTTAGCGCTGTTTACGCTTTTATCTGTATTTTTTTATGTTAAGGTTGAACCAGCGGCAGCTGAAAAACCGTTGAAAAAAACCGCGGAAGAAAAGGAAAAGATTATCTGGAAAAATCCTCTGCCAAAAATGATTGAGCAAATGAAGCATAGGGTAGAAGAAATGATGGATAAGATGAATAAAGATTTTTTTGATTTTCCATTCCGTGATTTTGACGCAATTTCTCTAAATGAATTAGATAATTTAATCCAAGGATTAGATGAAAAAATCAATAAACTTTATCTTCAGAATGAAGATGAATCAAAAAAAACCGCGGCGGTTTTGATAAAGAAAAAAAATAGATTAGCCAAGTTGGCGGGATTTTTTGAAGAATATCAAAAATACGAGTTTTTTTATCATCAGGGCGAAGAATATATCAGGAGATTAAAAAAACTCGGTTGGATTATTCACTATCATGATCCGAAAATTTTCCTGGAATTATGGCGCCGGTTTGAGAGTTCAAGATACCGCGCTGAAATTGATAAAACATTCAGCGTGAATTTTGACCGATTAGGAATTTTTCTGGAAAAAAACAGCGATATTGATTTTTCAAATGCCCTTATTACCGGTGTTATTAAATATGATTATATGGATAAAACAAATAAGTTCAGGGAAGATATGGTTGGTTTTTATTTTCGCGGCCATCTCAACAGTCCCGAATCAACGGAAGAGTCTCCGGTTTTTGAGCTTCGTTGGCTGGATAATAAAGGACAGAAACATATTGTTTGGCATTATGTAATGCCATATCCTTTTCCTCTGCCGCTCATTGTTGAAAATTCTCTTTATTAGAGTTTTCTTATAAAAATTTTACCCCGAAGTCAGACTTCGGGGTATTTAAATTATTTCAATTGGAATAATCGGCCCGTTTTTTGGAAAATCAAACGGTTTTTCATCGTTTGCGCTGTCGGGAAAAAGCCAAAAATAAAACTTTTTAGAGTCATTAAGTCTCGGCTCTTTGGGAAAACCGTAATATTTTTTTTGCATTTCTTCGTCGTAGAGCCCGATACAGCCGTGAGAATCGGGATAACCGGGCAAATCGCGGCTGTGGATCCAAAATGTGGTTCCGTCTTTTGAAATATAGAATTTAACGCCCCAGAACATCGGGTAAGGAATATTGGTTTTCTCTATTTTGTAAAGAGAGGAGCGATGGTTTTTATCGCGCCCCAACACTTTAAAAATTCCTTTAGGCATAAAATGGCCTTTGCGGCCGGAAGTAATCGGCATAGAAAATTTCAGCTCGCCGAATTCATAAGCGCCCAAAAATTGTTCTTTTAGGCTGATAAAGACATATTTCGGATAATTTTTCGCTTTATCCAAATTTTTAGGTAGAGGGGTGAAATTTTTGATAGATTCAAAATTTTGCGGAATTTTTAGGCATTTTCCGGGCCAGATATGGCGGCGGTCAATTCTGTTGAAGCGAAGCACCGCTTCGTAATAATCTCCAAAAAGATTTTCCAGCGTTTCGCCTTTTTTAATTCTATAACATTCCCATTCTATCAGTTTGTCGCTTGGAAAAAGCGGCTGGCAGGAGTTTGGCGGCTTTTTCGGAATTTGAGAGAAAGCATAAGAATAAAAATAAAAGACATAAAAGAATAAAAAAATAAATATCAATGGAATTTTTGCCAATTTTTTCATTTTTTCACCTGTTTCGTTGATTTAAATTTACAAAGAACTGATTTTTATTATACCATAAATAAAATGGAAACTTTTTCGTCTTTTGAGAATAAAGAGCTTGAAGAAAAAATTTACGCTAAAGTCTGCGAGTTTTTGAAAAATAATCCGCCGATTAATCTTGATGATTTTGCGGATTTTTACGCGCGAGAGATGATTAATGAAGATAAACGGACGATTGCCGATTGCGAACAAGAATTTCTTAAACGAGCGAAAGAACACCCTGAAAAAGAGCGTTGGCAGCGGCTGGCTCTTATTTTTGAAGCGCTGGTTTTGGATCAAACGGAGCGTTCCAATTGGCTTGGCGCGGACGCGATGACTATTCGCGCCTCTAAATTTGACGATTATGTGAACGGTGTGGATATGATCGTGGAATTTCCGGAGGAAGTTTCACGGCATCTGGCGCTGGCAGTGGATGTGACGACCAGCGATTTGCTGGCGGAAAAATTTTCAAGAATCCGCGAAGAAATAGATGATGATTATCTGCCGCAAATTAGATATTTCAACTCAAAAAATTTCCGCGGCGAATTAAAAAATGTGCCGCGAGTTATTATTGGCGCCGATCGTTCAACTGTCCGGCAAATAGGCGAATTATGGCTGGAAAACAAAAACAAAGAATTGGCGATTCATCCGATGCGGAAGATTATTTTAGACGAAATAATAATCCAGCTTAAAACTTTTTCCGATTATGCCGCCAGCCGCGGAAAAAAAGATATCGCTGATTCGTATAACGCTTCTTTGAAAATTATAGAGAGAATTATCTCGGAAAATAAAGGAAAAAGCGCGCCTTTGTTGTCAGCTGACGACAAAGTTTTCTCCGCGATTATTGAGCATTGTCGGAATTTCAAGGAATAATTTGATTAATTTTTATTAAATAAAAAATATGAGTAAGACAAAAAAAATCATTTTAATCGCGTCATTGGTTATAGTTGCGGCAGCGGCCGGATGGTATGGTTTTAAAAAATACAAGGAATGGATTTTTTGGCGAAAGATAAAATTAGAGGCGGATCAATTCACCTCCGAGCAGAACCGCTTAAAATCGCTTATTGAAGCCGACACCTATGGCGGCAAAACCCCGCAGGAAACTTTGAATATGTTTATTAAAGCCGTGGAAGTCGGGGACTACGAACTTGCGAGCAAATATTTTGTGGTGGAGAAGCAGGGGGATTGGAAAAATAGATTACAAACATTAGAAACTAAAAATATTAAATGGTTAGCAGATAATTTAAAATTGCAAATAGAAAAATATACTGGATATTATTCAAGTGATCAAAAAATTTATACTATTAAAAAACCAGCATTTACTGAATTGATTATCTATCCCTCTAATCTCTGGAAGATAAATGAAATATAGTTGGCATAAAATTTTCATTATTTTTTTACTATTGTTTTGGAGCGGCAGAGTTTTTGCTTACGATGATCAAACTACTCATCCCGCGCTCACCGACGAAATCGTTGATTTTTACAACTTGTTTTCCGATGTTAAATTAACATCAGAAGAAAAAGAATGGGTCGTTCAGGGAGCGATGGATGAAGATACTCCTCCAAGATGGATAAATCATTTCTATGACCCGATTTACAAAGTCGGCTGGACCGGAGAAAACACCGGTATTTGGCCAGCCATGCTTATTAAGTATTTTTCTGAAAAAATTCTTTCTAGCGCCGAACCGGTTTCTTCTTTAGATTGGCTGCACAACCAAAAACTGCAAGCTGAATACGGCGATTATCAAGGCAATCGCACTTGGGAACGAGCAATCTATGAATATGCAAACGGCAATACCAAAGAAGCCTACTATACGCTTGGCTATATTCTGCATCTCATTGAAGACGCCACAGTGCCAGATCACACCAGAGACGATACTCACGCTCATGAATTGCAATTTTTAACCGGCGATTTTGGCAGTCCTTATGAGGAATTTAGCAAGCGATTTACGAGAAGCGCTCTAAATATTGCCGGAGAGTTAGCGCGGCAAGGATTAAAACCGATAGCGTTTGCTTCTGCGGATGATTATCTGGCTTCTCTCGCTGAATACTCCAACAAATATTTTTTTTCCAAAGACACGATCAACGATCCAAAGTATGCTGATCCAAAAATAGTCCGTGAAGAGAATGAATATGGGTATGGAATGGATAAAAATGGGGAAGAGTTTGAGGTGATTGGTTTTAAAATTGTGCGAGATTTAGCAACTATGCAATTTGTGAGCCAATATTTCTTTCCTAAAAATAATAATGACAATGGTTATGAACAAATTCTCTCCCAATACTTCACCCGCCTTTCTCGCGAAGCAATCATTAATGGCGCCGGAGTGATTGATCTTTTTCTCCGTGAAGGCGAAAAAGCAAAACAAGATTTAAATACTTTGGAAAAACCGCCGCCGGAAACCGCGGGCATAAGTTCGCTTATGAACGAGGCCTACGCAATTTTTGATTTTTTCTCTAAAACCAGACAAAAAATAACTGACGCCGTTGATTTTCTTAAACTTAAATTGAGCGTATCCAAAAAAGTTCCCATAACCGCCAACATCGCTTCTCCGGCTTTTGATTCAATATCAACAACGGATATTGATATTGAACCGGATAAACTTTTAACATTGGAGATTAAACAAACAGAAGAAGTTTTTAATCCGGTTCAAGAAATTAACTTGGAGATTGAATCCCCAAGTTTAGAGGATTTACAAGCCAGTCTTGATGAAGCAAAAACAAAAGTAAAAGTTTTAGAGAATCAATTGGCGGAAATCGCGCAAACGCAAGCGCACTTGGAGGCCGAGCATCCAAATCAACTTGCGGCTTTGCCCCCACACTTAAATATAAGTGTGGGGGCTTTGCCTTATGCCGGTTTTGGCGGAGGAGCGGCGTCCGCGGTAAACGAAAACAGCCAAGTTTCAAATTCAAACAATCAAAACGAACCGCTTTCAGATATCATTCCTCCGGTTGGTTCCGAAGCGCCGGCGATGCCAACATTAACAATCGCCGAATGCCAAAATTCGCTGGCTGTCGGCGCTTGCCTGACCGCCACCACCACTCTTCATTTAAATTGGTCAAGCCCGGCTCAAGATTTGGATTATTTTGAACTTTCTTACGGAAATTTGACTTCAACAACCACTTCAACCACTATCGCAACTTCCACTGTTTTGAATTTAAGCGATAACACGGCCTATGCTTTTTCTTTGCGGCTGCGGGATCAAAGCGGCAATTGGTCGCAAGCAACAACCTCCGCAGCCGAAATATCCGCAATGCCGGTGGTCATTAACGAAGCGGCTTGGATGGGCACGGCTTCTTCAACCGAAGACGAGTGGATAGAACTTTACAACAGAACAAATCACGCTATAAATCTTAATAATTGGGTCTTGCGAGTTTCAGATAATCGGCCGTATATCCCTCTTTCAGGAATTATTTCCGCCAAAGGATATTATTTATTGGAACGCGCGGACGACAAGACCATAAGCGATATTGGCGCTGACTTGGTTTACGGCAATGACGGCGCGGACTGGGCGCTCAATAACACCGGCATAGAAACTTTAATTTTAAGTTATGCTTCAACTACCATTGATAGCACGCCTTTAGCCAGCTGGCCGGCAGGAACAATCAGCAATTACCGGACAATGGAAAGATATGATCCTGATATTTCAGGAGAAGAACTTTCTAATTGGGGCACCAACATCACGATCATCAGAAACAGCAAAGACGGCGCCGGAAACCCTCTTAACGGCACTCCCAAAGCCCGCAACAGCGTCAACTATTTGATTGCCAAAGGCGCGGCAACGATCTCCAATGAAAATGTTGTTTTGACTAAAGCTAACAGCCCTTATTTAGTGAATAACATTGTCCAAGTTTTTCAGAATGGCTCTATTTTAACCATTGAACCCGGAGTGGTCCTTAAATTTTACAATGACGCTGGAATGAATTTTAATCAAGCCGCTATAATGGCTCAAGGCGCCTCAAACACGCCGATTGTTTTCACCAGTTTTTACGATGATGAATATGGCGGAGACACTAATGCTGACGCGACATCTTCTGTACCAAGCATCGGCGATTGGTACGGAGTTGATGTTGTTTTCGGCTCAAATGGCTCAATTCTTGACCGCGTGATTTTCCGATACGGCGGCAAGTATTACGCTCCGACTTCGGAAACAGACCGAGTTTTGGTTAAAATTCAGGACACTCCTGATATTTCCATAAAAAATTCCATCTTTGAATACTCAAAAGCCCACGGCCTTGTTTTAATCAATTCCACTTCCACCGTGGAAAACAATATTTTCAGGTACAATGACAATTACTCCGAACAAGGCAAAGGTTTATTTGTTTCTTCCGGAAATTACACCATTAAAAACAATGAATTTTCCCAGAATCAAACAGGCCTGTATCTTAGCGACGCTCCGGCTGCTGTTGACGCCAACACTTTTTCCAATAATATGCAGAAAGCAATCAATTCATCCGGAGCGGTCGGTAAATTTACGAATAATTTAGCTTTGCAAAACGGCTTAAACGGCATTGTTCTTGACGGTAATCTGGCCGCGGCCAGCGCCACTTCCACTTTGAAAGCCGATAACATCCCTTATGTCATTTCCGGAGCAACTCCGGTTGTTCCGGTTAATTCCGGTTTAGCGGTTGAATCCGGCGCGATAATCAAAGGATTAAGCAAAGGATTGCAGGTCAGCGGCCGATTAACATTGAACGGCGAAAATCCCGAAGACATAATTTTTACTTCTCTTTATGACGATGCGATAGGCGGCGATACGGATAACGGCGTTAATTCGCCGACGCCCGGAGATTGGCCCGGCCTTAATTTGGCCAATACCGCTTCTCTGGAAGGAAAAGGATTTACTGTCCGTTACGCCGGAAGCCGGAGCGGCGGCGGCAATGACAGCGCCGGCCTTAAAATGGCGGCTGGCTCGGCTAATATTACCAACGCTCTCTTTAAAGAGAACTATCCTTATGGCATTTACGCCGCGGCTGGCAGTAATTTAAATATCTCAAACAGCCGTTTTGAAAATCACAATTATTCAGGCCCTTGGGGAACCAAAGCGGCTTTGGCGGTTTTTAATTCCACCACTACTCTTGCCAATGTTTCTTTTACCAATAATCTACTCGGCATTATCAGCGATACTTCTTCCGTTTGGCTGGCAAACGCCGTGGAGTTTGTGAATAATGCCGCCACCACCAGTCCGGCTGGGTTGTTTTGAACCATGACAGACTATTGATAAATATGGCGTTTAGGTGTATGATAGTAGGCATAGTTCTTTGATAAGACTTGCGATTGGTCATAGCGAAAAGTGGCTTAAAACTAGGCCATTCCTCGCTATGACCACACAGGCCATGGTTTCCTCGGATTAGAGGAAAACGAAACGGGCAAATTAACCTAAGGAGGTACAATTATGAACAGAAAATTTGCATCCGCCGGACTTACCGCCGGCCAACTCAACGCCATCGTCAAGAAGCTCGGTGGCCACGACATGGCACTCCGCTTTCTCCGCGACGAACTCTCGGTTTCCGAACCGATCCGTTCGTGGCGCGAGGAAGACGGCGTCATCTACTTCAGCGTCACCTCCGACGGCACGACCGGCGAAGACTGGATCAAGCATCTGGAAGGCAACGGTTTCCACGTCGGAGACTACGCCAAGCAGGTGCTTCGTTCGCCGGACTTCAAGCCGACCAACGGCGTGACGACCAAAGTCGCCGTTCTCAAGGGCATACTCTTCGAGGACAACGGCCGTATCACGAAGAAGATTCGCGCCGAGGCCGACAAGCGCAAGCTCTCGAAGCCAAACGCCGAACTGGCCTGCCTCATCCGCGAGAAGTTCACGGACAAAGAGATCGAAGCGATGGGTCTGTGGTACATCGTTGCCATGCACGAACCCATCAGCGACTCCTTCGGCGATCCGCGCTTGCTGGACGCGAACCGTCTCGACGATGGTCGCTGGCTCAACGCGTTCAACGTCAGGCCTGTCAACAGGTGGTCTCGTGTCCACGGGTTCGCGTTCGCCGTGTCGCAAGTCAGTTCTCAACACCACTAAGACTCTCGGGACTTCAGTCCCTTTGAACTTAGCCCTTAGCCCTGTTCCGATCCGTCGGAGCAGGGCTAAATTTTTTCATAAAATAAAGTATCGATACGCTGACCGAGAGAATGACGATGCACCTTGGGCAAGTCCTGATAAAATTTGTACCATAAAAGGTACGACTCCTTGACTTTTTAAATAAAAAATGATAGATTAGACAATACTTATAAGATCATGCATCTTATAAGAGATAAAAAGACTAAAAGGTCGTTTTTTTATTGTTTTGTGCAATTTTAAATTGAAAATAAATATGACTTACAAATGTAAAACTTGCGGCAGCGTCAGCGACGAAGCGAAAGAATGTTGCGGCGCTGAAATGGAAGAAGAAACTACTTCCGAATCTTCAACCGAAGACGAGGAATAAATTTTCCAAGTAAAACCCTTCGCGTTTCGCGAAGGGTTTTACTTTTGCCTGATTTTTATTGATAATGATTATATAATTATACAAAAAGTCTATTTTCCAAGCGGACATAGTTTAATGGCAGAATAAGAGTTTTCCAAACTCTGGGCGGGAGTTCGATTCTCCCTGTCCGCACATGACACAAAAACACAGAGTATATGCTCTGTGTTTTTGTTTGTCATTGCGAGGCAGAGCGAGCAAACTGCTTTGCTCGCGTGGAGAATCGAAAAGCGGAGCCATGTCGAGCGGAGCGAGACGGGCGAGCTCGGGGAGGAAGTTCTTAGCGAGTCGGAACGCGAAGCGCGAACGACGAGCTTAGAAACTTTACCCCGATTCTCCCTGTCCGCACAATGTTGGACTCTTCGTGTTCTCGCGCATCAATCGTAGTTTCTATTTCAGAAATCTCGGAGGTTCTAACAAAGAATACATAAGATTGAAAAAATTAATTATTGGGTTTATGATAGAGTTATGGGATTTGAATTTTTTAAGAAACAATCAAAAGAAAACAAGCATTTGGATGACACTGAAAAACCATGGGAGCAAGTAGAAAAACAGCTCCGTGAGTATATAGCCAACCCTAGAGAGCTTCCAATTGCGGAGTTAGATAATTTAAGATTATCAGAAGTAGATAATCTAACCCCCGAAGAAGTAGACGAGATCGTGAATAAGCTCAGCGAATATTATGCTCCGTTTTGGAAATCCGCTGATTGGCATTCGCTTCCTCGAAGCGAAGAATTTCCTAAGCCGCGAAGCCTTGAAGAAGCTTTGGTATTACTACGAAAATTGAGGCCTGAATTGCAAAAACTGTTTATGCGTTACGTAGATAACGAACTTTTATTTGAAAAGTTGGTTGCAAAGGAAAAAGAAGCAGATCAACGAAATCCGCAAAAAACATTTGTTCGTTTAGATCCGCACTCAAAGGATTTTTACCGCGGAAAAGGTATAAACATTGATAATCCAACGATAGAAGATGTAAAAAAGTATCAGGAACGCGTTGAATATACACTGCCATTGGTTGGTCATGAGTTGGATAGAAGAACCGACCGAGACCTCCCAGATTATTCAGATCAGGAAAGATCAGATATGAATTATCTATTATGGGACATTAATGATCTCTGGTCGGAATTTGACGAAAAAGGCCATCTGATAAAAAGGTTGAGGGGAGAGATGTGGGCACAAAAGTTGCAAGAACTAAAAACGGCGTTTAGCGGTAGATAGCCGCATTTCGGACTATTTAAAGCGTCAGTTTTAGTCGATGAGAGGTTCTAACGTCGTCTAGTGCACCACGTAGGAAAAGTTTTTTACTGTTTATTATAAAGATTCTGATAAATTTCTGTTTTTTGTTTTACTTTTGCTTTTTTCCTTGTTTTTCTGTAATGTGCGTTTAGAGGAGAGTCAAGCTGACGCTTGGCTCAATTTGTAGGTTTAAAAATTAAATAGGAGGTGTGGTTATGAGAGCAAAGGATAGGATTATCGTGGCTCTGGATGTGGACAGCTTGGACAAAGCAAAGTCTCTCGTGGAAAGCCTTGCTCCGCACGTCGGATGCTTCAAGGTCGGTTTGGAATTACTCACGGCCGTTGGGGCTCCAAAAGTCGTCGAGTTCGTTCATTCGCTCGGCGGACAGGTTTTCTACGACGGCAAGTTTAAGGACATCCCGAATACTGTGGCTGGAGCTAGTCGGGCAGTAACAAGGATGGGCGTAAAGATGTTTAATGTTCATTGCTTGAGCGGTTCTGAAGCGATGAAAAAAGCGCGGGATGCAGTAGATAAAGTCGTCAATGAATCAGAATTTTGTGTAAGGCCTTTAATTCTAGGCGTAACTATTTTGACCGGACTTGAATTTAAAGATCTGGTTGAAATAGGAATTTTCGATTTTGATGTGAAATTAGGATGTATTACTGATGAGTGTCAAAAGTGTTTAGAAAAGTATAGGATGGAGAATTTAGTTGTCCATCTGGCTTGGTTAGCGCAGAAATGCGGACTTAACGGAGTGGTAGCTTCGCCGAAAGAAATTAGCGCCATCCGTAAAGAATGCGGATCGGATTTCAAGATTGTCACTCCCGGTATTCGTCCAGAGTGGGCAGCTAAAAATGACCAAAAACGTTTTGCCACTCCGGCAGAAGCTATAAAAGCTGGCGCTGATTATATTGTCATCGGCCGTCCCATTACTGCCCCGCCGGCAGAAATCGGAACGCCTGCGGACGCGGCGAAAAGAATCACTGAAGAAATCTTGGCAGTTCTGTAAGAAAGGAGGTGAAATTATGAACGAGCAAGAAGTCTTGCAAGTCCTAGGAAAAGTCGGAGCAGTCATCGCTAACAGCCATATTGTTTACACTTCCGGCAAGCACGGCACAGCTTATATCAACAAGGATGCAATTTATCCGCATACTAAGGAGACATCGGATTTGTGCCGAGCAATCGCCGAGCAGTTCGCAAACGATGGCGTGGAAGTAGTTATCGCTCCGGCAATCGGGGGCGTGATCCTTTCGCAGTGGACTGCACATCATTTATCGGAAATCACTGGACGCGAAGTGTTCGGCGTTTACGCCGAGAAAGAGACAGTTGCAATTCCCGATCCAGAAAATCGTGGGCGAAATTGTTTTACCGAAACGGGAAACTTTGTCATCAAGCGGGGCTACGATAAAATCGTGGCTGAAAAAAACGTCTTGGTGGTGGAGGATGTGCTCACCACCGGCGGCTCCGCCAAGAAAGTCGTCGAGGCGACTCGCGCTCTCGGCGGTAATATTGTCGGTCTCGGCGTTCTCTGCAATCGCGGAGAAATTATGCCGCATGATGTGGCGAATCCGCCGAAACTCTTTGCGCTTGTCAATGTCAAGCTCAATGCATGGGACGAAGCGGATTGTCCACTTTGTGCTCAAAGCGTGCCGATAAACACGGACGTTGGCAAAGGAAAGGAGTATCTAGCTCGCAAGAAAGCGGGTTAAAACATCCAGCGGCATCTCGTCATAATAAAATCAAACCCCCTGTCATTTATTAAACGACAGGGGGTTAAAATTTTTAATAAAATTATTTTAAATATAGGTTGGCTAGAAATTGTATCAGATATGGCAACGCGGCTTCGCTTAAAGCCGAACTCGCGCTTTTCGGAACAGCACCGGGAATATTAGCCACGCAATAATGAAGCACCCCTTCTTCAACATAAACTGGTTTTTCATGCGTGGTTGGCCGGGAAGTTTCCGATGATCCGCCTTCGTCAATTGATATATCAATAAAGACACTGCCTTTTTTCATCATTCGGATCATTTCCCGCGTAAAAATTTTTGGCGCCGGCTTACCTTTGAAAGCGGGCGCGGAAATCAAGAGATCCGTTTGAGGCAGAATTTCGGCAATATTTTCTGCTGAAGATAGCCGGGTATTCAGGAATTTACCGCTGGCAAAAATTGCATATTCTTTAACATCAAGAACAAAAATTTTTTTGATTTTGAGATTCAGAGCGGTGTTGATTGCCGCTGTGCCGGCAACTCCGGCGCCAACTACTGTTACTACGGCATCGTTTGGCATTATGCCACAGCCCCCGAATGGTTGGCGAAGATAAAAAAATCCTGCCAAGGCCGCGGATTCACCGGCAATTTTTGACATTGCCGCCAGAATCGACCGGCCGCCATTTTCGTCAACCACTTCGCCGTAATCCAAAAACTTAATGTTGTTTTTTTGAAAAAATTGCCAAAGTTCCGGATTTGCCGAAAAGTGAAAAAATCCGGCCACTGCTTTTTCTCCGGAAATAAAAAAAAGATATTCTTCCGGCAAAGGTTCTTTGACTTTGGCGATAAGTTTGGCTCGCCGAAGATGAAAATGATTTGCACTGAGCAGAACAATTTCCGCTCCAGCCGCGATATAATCGTCGTTGCTGTAGCCCGAAGCCAAACCGGCATCTTTTTCAATCTGCACGCAGTATCCATGGCCTGTTGTCAGTTCTTTGACCGCTTTCGGCGTTAAGCCGACCCGACATTCGTTGATCTTCTTTTCTTTCGGAATCCCGATAATTATCATTTTTATGCCTCCTTTTTAAATTATCAATTTTAAGTTGTCAGGGTGCTTGATGTTTAATCTTATATTGAATTAATAAACAACGTCAAGAATAATTTTTTTAAATAACGTAAAAACGCTCCCGCGATCGCGGGAGCGTTTTTTAATTCTTTTCGCGAAAAGAATTATTTATTATTTAACCTCGTCTTTGAGAGTTTTGCTGGCGCGGAATTTCGGCACTTTCATCGCCGGCACGTTCACGGTTTCGCCGGTGCGCGGATTTCTTGCGGTTCTGGCCGCTCGTTCTTTGGCAATAAAAATACCGAAGCCGGAAATGGACACTTCGCCGCCTTTTTTCAATTCTTTGGCGATTGAATCAAAAATCATATCTACCACTTCGTCGGCCGCTTTCTTAGTGCCGCCGATTTTATTATACACGGCTTCCGCTAAATTTGCTTTGTTCATTTTTATTATTTATTTATCCCGTAGTGAATTTTTTTCAAAAATCTACTATGGGGTTTAAAATTATTTTTACCCCGGTTAAATTTGCTTCGCAACTATTTAATGGGGTTTACCGAGCCGACCTTTAGGCTTTTTTATAGAATATATTTTAATTTAAATCTTATTTTTTTACAATCGCTCTAAGCCGTTTTATCCCTACGGCTTTTTTGCTTTTCGGCTCAATGTCAATCATTACCGCGTTTATTTCCAACGGCCATTCTTCATCAATTTCCAGGCTAACCGGTAAACATTCGGTGATTTTTTTGAAGGCGGAATCTATGGTTACGCCGATAACGGAATGATAAGAGCCTACCATGCCGGCATCGGAAATAAAAGCCGTTCCTCGCGGTAAAATTCTTTCGTCAGCGGTCGGGATATGCGTGTGCGTGCCGATGACCGCTGAAACCCGGCCGTCCAGATACCAGCCCAAAAGCACTTTTTCCGAACTGGCTTCCGCGTGCCAATCCACGATGATGATGTTTTGTTTTAATTCTTCTTTTTTCAAAACCGTTTCAATCGCTTCAAAAGGGGAATTATAATGTTCGCGCATGCCGTGCTGGCCGATAAGATTAACCACGGTTATGGCGGTTTCATTTACCCCGTTAGAAAGTCCTTTTGTTTGGCTTTTTTGTCCAACAATTTTTTTAGTAATTATTCCTTTGCCCGGCCAAGCCCGCGGAGCGTTAAGCGGGCGCAATAAAGCAATTTTTTCATCGGTCAAAAGTTCCCGCGCGTTTTTTCCGCGCAGAATATGATTTCCGCCGGTCATCACGTCAATGCCTAATTTTTCTATTTCTTGAAGTTGAGTTCTGCCTACGCCAAAGCCGTGCGCCGCGTTTTCCATATTAACGATGACAAAATCCGGGCGGAATTTTTTTCGCCAAAGCGGCAGTTGGCGCGCCAGGCCGGTTCTTCCCGCTTTGCCGATGACATCTCCGAAAAATAATATTCTCATTTTTAATTTATTTCACTTTTTATTATTTTTATCTGGCGTATTCCACGATTCTGGTTTCACGGATGACGTGGACTTTTATTTCTCCCGGGTATTTTAATTCTTGTTCAATGCGGTCCGCGATTTGGCGGGCCAGTTTTTTCATTTCCAGATCAGAAACCGCTTCCGGCGTGACGAAAATTCTTATTTCGCGGCCGGCTTGAATGGCGTATGTTTTTTCCACTCCGACAAAAGAATTGGCGATATGTTCCAAATCTTCCAGTCGTTTGAGATAATTTTCCACCGTATCGCGGCGCGCGCCGGGCCGGGCGCCGGAGATGGCGTCGGCAATCTGCACAATGATTGATTCCACGGTTTCGTACGGATATTCTTCGTGGTGCGCTTGCATCGCTTTTATTATTTTTTCATCCACATTGAATTTTTGAAGAATGCGCCGGCCGATTTCCACGTGCGTTCCCTGAATTTCATGAGAAACCGCTTTTCCAATATCGTGAAGCAGAGCTCCTTTTTTAGCGATGGCCGCATCCGCGCCCAGTTCGGCCGCGAGCATGCCGGCGATATGGGTCATTTCAACGGAATGTTGGAGAACATTTTGGCCGTAACTGGTTCTGAATTTCAAACGCCCCAGAATTATTAAAAGCCGATGATTAATATCTAAAATTCCCGCCTCATAAGCGGCTGTTTCACCAGCTTCTTTTATCATATTATCTACTTCCGTTTTTGCTTTAGCGACGAATTCTTCTATTTTGGCCGGCTGGATACGGCCGTCAATAATCAGATTTTCCAAGGCAATGCGGGCGATCTGGCGGCGCACCGGATCAAAACTGGAAATAACCACTTCGCCGGGCGTGTCATCTACGATTATTTCCACGCCCGCTGCTTTTTCCAGAGCCCGGATATTCCGGCCTTCTTTACCGATGATTTTTCCTTTTATATCGTCCGAAGGAATAGTCACCGAAGTAGTGGTGATTTCCGAAGCCGTGGAAGAAGCCAGCCGCTGGATGGTGGTGGCTAAAATATCTTTAGCTTTTTGTTCCAGTTTTTCTCGTCCGAAATTCTCTATTTTTTGGATGCGAAGCAGAATATCGCTTTCATATTTTTTCTCCAAACTTTCCAAAAGCTGATCTTTGGCTTGTTCTTGGGAAAGGCCGGCGATATTTTGTAATTCTTTTCTTTTCTTTTCCTCTATTTCGCTTAAATCTTTTTCCCGGCTTTTGATTTTTTCCGTTCTTTTTTGGAATTCTTCTTTTTCTTTTTCAAGATTAAGGTTTCGCTTTTCTATCAGTTCTTCTTTTTTTATGATTCTTTCTTCCAGTTTTCTGATTTGAGATTCGCGTTCGCGTTCTTCTTTTTTAGCCGCTTCCAGAGCCGCTTCGGCTTTTTTCTTCGCTTCGTCTAAAGTTTGGCGCGCTTCAGTTTTAGCGTCCAGGAGTATTTTTTTGACATCCCATTCGATGGAGTCGCGTTTTTGCTTGGCGATTATTTTCCGCAGGATATAACCGGCAATCGTCCCCAAGGCGATTGAAATTACCGCCTTGATAAGAAAGGAGGTTGTGATAATTGTCATAATATAATATTCCGTTTATTTTTTTCATTAAACGCGTAATGTTAAACTCTGTTAAATTTCGCGAAGCGAAGTATTTAACCAGGGTAAATTCAATGAAAACAGACTCACGGTTTTTGATTTAAATTATTAATAAAAGATAATTAGATTATGGCGGAATTTGATTATTTTGTCCACTCTGTAGTCCTACATTCAACTTTGAAGCGTAACACTGTTTTTATTTTCAAAGAGAATTTTTATTTTATGTTAAATTATTTTATAATATAAACATGAATACAATCATAAAAAAAGAAAACGGAGTCGTTTTTACCCCTGAATGGGTGGCTGATTTTATGGCTAAAGAAATACTTGTTAGCCAAAAAATCAGTGGTGATGAAAAAATTTTAGATACCGGCTGTGGCGAAGGAGTATTCGCGATAGTTACCGCTCAAAAATTTTCTAAATTATCCGGGAAAAAAATTGAAAAAGTCATTGAAGATAATGTTTACTTTACAGATATTTCGGAAGAATACACAGAAAAGACGAAACAAAATTTGCAAAAATTATCAAAAAATAAAATCAAAAAATTTAACGCGATAACAGATGATTTTTGTTTTCATAACTTTGACGAAAAATTTGATTTTATAATCGGCAATCCGCCTTATGTTCGCATACAAAATTTAAACGGCAGAAAAGAACAGCTGCAAAAAAATTACATTACTGCCTCAAGCGGATCTATTGATTTATATTTTTGTTTTTTTGAACAAGCGTTAAGATTATTAAATAAAAACGGAAAAATTGCGTTCATTACCCCAAATTCTCATTTTCATTCGGCAGCGGGAAAAAATTTGCGCAATTTATTGCTTCCCCATTTAATCAAAATAATAAATTTTGATCATTTCCAGGTCTTTAAAGATATTACCGCGTATACGGCGATTACATTTTTAAAAAAAGAGGACTCCGCAAATTTCCTATTTACGGAAAATTTTAAAAATGATTTCGAAAATCTTAAATACAAAAAAATATCTCGCCAATACATGAGGTCGGACAGATGGGAATTTTTTGATGAAAAATATTTAGACAAGATAGTTAAACTTAATAAAAAATATTCCGCGCTTCAGGAAATCGCCGATATTCATTATGGAATAGCCACGCTCAAAGACGATATTTATATCTTTTCACCCGATAAAATTGATAAAAATTATTTTTATCTCAATAATTTTAAAATTGAAAAAGATTTATGCGTTCCCATTATTAAAGCGTCAACTTACAGGGGTAAGAGCCAAAATTTGTTTTTGATTTTTCCGTATGAAAATGAAAAAATAATACCAAAAAACATTTTTCAACAAAAATATCCCGAAGCGTATAAATATTTCTTGCAACAACGCAATATTTTAGAAACAAGAGATAAGGGCGGCGGTAAAAATTATGAAGAATTTTACGCCTTTGGAAGAAATCAAGGACTGAAAACCAGTTTTGGAAAAAAAATCATAACCAGCACAATGAATATCGCGCCCCGTTTTTACGTGATTGAAGATGAAAAGACCAGTTTTTATGCCGGTTACTGCGTTAAGCCAAAAAATAACGCCGATCTTTACGCGTTGTGCGAAGTATTAAATTCAGATTCAATGAGAGAGTATATTAATTTAATTTCAAAAAGTTATCGCGGAGGATACAAATCTTACGCAAAGAGTTTTTTGAAAGATTTTGTGCACCCCCAGTTTAACAAAACTCAGCCAGTATTATTTTAATCCCAAGAATCTTATGGAAAATTTACAAGATAAATTTATCAAAGCGATTAATGCTTCTTTCGCGGCTTATAATAAAAAAGGTGGCGCGAGAAGCAATAAAAAATTAATCCCAATTCATAAATTTTTATCAGAAACAATACTTAGTAAACTTAAAAATAAATACTCTATAAAATCACTAGGGATTGGCGACGGCAAAGAAGCGACAGCAGACGGAAAATATTATCCAAAAGACCTTGATATTGCCATATTTAAGAACGATAAAATTATTGCGACCATTAGCTTTAAGTTTGTCACCTCTAACTATAAGCAAAATGCCAATAATTATTTTGAAAATTTAATGGGTGAAACCGCCAATATAAGACGACAAAATATCGGTTTTGCTCATTTTTTAGCGCTTCGCGGTCATACGCCGTATTATTCAAAAAATAAAAGCAACTTGCGAGGCAAAGAAAAGAAAATAGAAATTATATCCGAAAAACATTTGCAAAAATATATAAAGCTATTCAACGATATGGATTTTCCTCACAAACCGGATTTGTTGGGCATTTGTATTTTAGATTTTGATAAAAACAAGAAAGCCAGATTTGTTGATTTGGGTGATTTCGATTTTTCTGCTGGAACGAAAAATTTACTTAAGAATGAATTTTCGTTGAATAAATTTTTGGATAAATTTATTTATCTCGTAAATTTGAAAAGTTAGGCTTATTTTTTTAAGGATGTTATGCTTATTTATTGAACTCATTATCATATTTATATGATCGGGCGGCTAAAAGGGAAAATAATATTCAGAGAGCAAAAACGTTTGATTTTGGACGTTAATGGAGTGGGCTATGCGCTTTATGTTTCTCTTGACGCTTTTAAAAAAATATCGCGCCAAACGGAAAATCAGGAAATAATTTTTTGGACTCATCTTCATGTCAGGGAGGACGCCCTTCAGCTTTACGGGTTTTTGGAAAAGGCGGAAGTGGAATTTTTTGAAATGCTGATCGCGATATCCGGCGTGGGCCCTAAATCAGCCATTGGCATTTTAGGCATCGCGTCTCTTGATTTGCTCAAACGCGCGATTGCTTCGGGAGACACTTCTTATCTGTCAAAAGTTTCCGGAATCGGGCGCAAGACCGCTGAAAAAATCGTGCTGGAATTAAGGGATAAGCTGGGCCGCGCCGCGGGCGCCGGCTCGGAAGACGCGGTAATAAAAGGAGAAGAAGACGTGTTTGACGCTCTCCAAGCGCTGGGATATTCTTTACGGGAAGCGAGAGATGTTCTAAAAGAAATTCCGCCGGAGGCAGAAGGAACGGAAGCGCGAATAAGAGCGGCGCTTAAATTATTAAATAAATAATTTTAATTTTTATGGTTCAATCTAATTCAGAAATCAGCGCGGGTGATTTATCAATTAAAGAAAAATCTTCTTCTTTGCGCCGCAGATTTAAGACGGCTATTTACCGGCAAGTCATTATTTTTTATTTCGGATTAAGCGCGTTCACTTATTTTTATTTTATCACCATCGCTGTTTTATATTTCGGGCGATTTTGGAATTCTTATCCCACTCTTAGTTTTTTGGTATCGGTTTTTTCAGAACCGTATATCGGCGCGGTCGCGGTCTACACTCTTCTTAAAGAATACCGCAAGAAAATAAAACATTCGGGCAGTTTTCATCGGGGGGAAGTTTTTGTCGGCGCATGGGCGTTAATGCTTTTTGCGTCAATTATCCTTACTTTTTTTTCTAAAAACTATCATCTTGACGAGTTGTTCAAAATTATCGTTCAAATCAGCGTCGCCGCCATTCTGATATATATAGGAGGCGTGGTGCATAAGCCGTAAAGAAATCCATAGAGATGCTTGAAAAAGTTTTGCGAATCGCAAAAAAAATTATTCCTCGCCCGATATTTGTTTTTTTTCAGCCGTTTTATCATTGGCTTTTGAATTTTTTGGCGGCCGCGCAATACGGCTGGCCGGCGCGAAAAATAACAATGATCGGTATAACCGGCACCAACGGCAAGTCCACGGTTGTAAATTTACTGGCGGAAATTTTAGAGGAAGCGGGAATTAAAACTGCTTCAATTTCTTCTCTTCGTTTTAGAATCGGAGAAAAAGAATGGCCGAACGCGCTCAAAATGACGATGCCCGGCCGTTTTTTTCTACAAAAATTTTTAGCGCGAGCCAAAAAATCCGGCGTTAGCCATGCGGTCATTGAAGTGACTTCCGAGGGGATCCGGCAATTTCGCCATAAAAACGTTAAATGGCGCATTTTAGCGATAACCAATCTTACGCCGGAGCACATTGAATCGCACGGCGGATTTGAAAATTACAAACAGGCAAAAGGGAAATTATTTAAGGAGCCGCATAATGTAAGCGTTGTGAACGCGGATGACGGCCACGCAAAATATTTTTTGGAATTTCCGGCTGAAGAGAAAATTACTTACGGGATAAAAAACGCCGCGATGATTAAAGCGGAAAATGTGAAGCTAGCGGATAATGAAATAAAATTTTTAGTCGGTAAAACGGAATTCAGTCTGCCGCTTTTAGGTGAATTTAACGTTTATAACGCGCTGGCGGCGATAGCGGTCGCGCGAGCGCTTGGCGTCAGCGATGAAAAAATAAAATTGGCTTTCGTAAAAATAAAAAATATCCCCGGCCGGATGGAATTTATTGATAGCGGCCAATTATTTCGAGTGGCGGTGGATTATGCGCATACGCCTGATTCTTTGGAAAAAGTTTATCGGACTTTAAAAACTTCGGTTCAAGCCGGCAATTCCGGCAAATTAATCTGCGTTTTAGGCGCGGCCGGCGGCGGCCGCGATAAATGGAAAAGGCCGAAAATGGGCGGAATCGCGGGAGAATTATGCCAAGAAATTATTTTAACCAACGAAGACCCTTATGACGAAGATCCAATCCAGATTTTATCGGAGATAAAATCTGGAATTTCCAATTTCCAATTTCCAATTTCTAATGTTTATGAAATTCTTGACCGCCGCGAAGCCATAAAAAAAGCGTTAAAAAGCGCCGCGGCCGGCGATGTTGTTATTATTACCGGCAAAGGAGCGGAGTCCGCCATTATGGGTCCGGCCGGAAAGCGCATTCCGTGGGATGATCGGGCAGTCGTGAAAGAAGAACTTAATATGCTTAAATAAATATATATGGTATAACTTTAAAGTTATGACTAAATCTCATTTGCCGAAAAGCATTCGTAAACATATCGCGAAAGAAAAAGCCCGTTTCCGGCGGGATAATTTAACGCGGGAAGATTACGAAAAGAAAGTAGGCGAATTATATAAAGCGTTGGAGAAAAAACCGCCAGAGAAGAAACTGCCAGAAAAAAAACCGAAAGAAAAAAAAGAAGAAAAATCAACCGGCGAAATTGTGAAAAAACCAGTTGATAAAAAAAAGAAGGCAATTGGTTTCGATGAAATTAAAAAATTCAAATCTAAAGCCGCTGACAAAAAATCCGCGCCGAAAAAAGACAGAAATCAACCGATGTTGTAAAATAGAATGAAAAAACAGCTGTATTTGATTCTCCATAACATCAGGAGTTCGCATAATGCGGGTTCTTGTTTCAGGACCGCGGACGGCGCGGCGGCGGCTAAAATTTTTTTAACCGGCTACACAGGGAAACCGTTGGATAAGTTTAGCCGAGTAAATAAAGAAATCAAAAAAACAGCGCTGGGCGCGGAAGAAAATATTCCTTGGGAATATCATAAAAATATTTCCCCAGTGATTGAAAAATTAAAAAGAGAAAATGTTTTTGTTGTTGCTCTGGAACAGTCGTTGAACGCGATTGATTATAAAACTTTTCAGAAAAAATATAAAAAGAAATTAAATCATTTTGCGGGCATCGCGCTTATCGTCGGCAACGAAGTCCGCGGACTTTCTTCTCAAATTCTTAAACAATGCGGCGCGACGATAGAAATTCCCATGGCTGGCCGAAAAGAATCTCTGAATGCCGCCGTGGCCTGCGGCATCGCTCTTTTTGAATTAAGAGAATTGTTTTAAATTAAATTTTAATAAGACAGTTCGCTGACAATTTTTCCTTCTTTGTCCAGCAGAATTATTTTTTCATATTGTTCTCCCCAAAATTCAGAGTCGCGGCCGAGATAAATCCGCCAATCTTTGGCGTAAAAATTTTCTTCTTTTTTATAATCGTTGACGCAGCCGTTATAGCTGATGTGTTCGCTTAAAAAATTCTGGCAATCATTGCTTATTCCATAAGGGGCGTTAAGCGGCATCACGCAGCGGGAAAGCGATCTCACGTAATTAAAACAAACATTGTCGTCTATTTGGTAAAGATTTTGTTTTTGGGCGACTTCTTCCGGATCAGGGCATTGGCTGGCTAGGGACGGAATAAAATTTTCCGTTTGATTAAAATAACCGGTGCAGATATTTAAGCGGAAACTTGCTTGAACAGGGCTTTTTCCGGTAATCACGGTTGCTTCCGCTCCCGGTTCCAAAAAAATATCCTGAACAGGATTGACGCGCGCTAAAAATGGAAGGATAATTCCTTTGCCGATCACGGCTTTCAAGCCTTTTTTATTTTGAAGCGTCCAGCCGGTGATATTGACGGCTTCTTTATTTTCAGAAGAAACTCTGAAAGAAATATATTCTTTATCCGGCTGGCTGGCCGTGGCCGCGCCGGCGCTAAGGCTGATTTTACCTTTAAACAAAGAATCTGTTAAAGGCGGCGTTGATTCGCTTTTTGCGGGAGGATTTTTTACGGTTTCAAAAGAAGAGCGGTTCGCGTCTTGTTGCGGAGGATTTAAAATAATCTTATCCTTAGAAGAAGACAGTTTGAAATGGCCTCCTTGGGTATACCACATTACTCCTATAATAATTAAAAAAAGAATTACCCAGCCGAGGTCTCTGTTTATCGCATCTTTATTCATATTCTTTTTATCCATACTTATATATTATCATTTAAAAATAAAATGAAAAAACTTTTTGGCCAACCTGAACAATTTGATTTTTTTAAAAAGCCGCGCGAAAAACTTGTTGAGCGGCTTAAAGATGAATGGCCGGCGGAAAAAGAAAAAGAAGAAAATTATGAGCCGACTTTGCCGGAAAAAGAATGGTTGTTAAAAGAACAGGAAGGGAAAAAAATAAATCCCGTTAGAAAGACAGTTAATAGAAACAACGATAACAAAATATTTAGAGAAGGTTTGAGCAAAGGACTTTCTAACGGGATAAAGGCGCGCGATCCGAAAAAAGAAGCGCGCGAAAATAAAAAAGCTTTTGAGAAATTCAAAAAAGGTCGGCGGCAAAAAGATTTGCCTTTTTAATTTTTTAAAAAATTTAAAGTAAAAAATATGTTAAGTTTATTTCCTCAACTTTTCGCTTTTCAGGAACTGGCGCCTTTGGCGATTCGGCTGACTTTGGCGATTATTTTTATTATTCACGGCTTTCCCAAGCTTTTTACGGCGCGCGTGCCGACGGCGCAATTTTTTGAGCAAGTAGGCATAAAGCCGGCAAAGTTTTGGGCGCTGGCGGTCGGTTCAACGGAATTTTTTGGCGGGATTTTTCTTTTCTTGGGAATTTTTACCCAAGCGGCGGCAAGTTTAATCGCTTTGGTGATGCTGGGAGCGATCGTGTTGGTTAAACGAAAGCAAGGATTTGTCAATGGCTGGGAATTTGATCTGGCGCTTTTGGTAATGGCGCTTTCTTTGCTGGCATTGGGACCCGGCGCTTTTTCTTTGGATTTGCCTTTCTAAAAAAATCTTTTTTTTAAAGAAACTCGCCGAACAGCAAGTTTTTTGTTATGATGCTGATTATGGAAAAAGATATTCTTGTTTTTGACATTGAAACTAAAAAGAGTTTTGAAGAAGCGGGCGGCCGGGATAAATTGGATCAGCTCGGCGTTTCGGTTTTAGGAGCTTATTCCTATCAGCGCGGCCAATATCTCGCTTTTGAAGAACATGAATTGGATAAATTTAAAGAATGGCTGGAGCAGGCGAATCTTTTAATCGGTTTTAATATTAAGAGTTTTGATCTGCCGGTGTTGGAGCCTTATTTGCCGGTTTCTTCTTACAATCTCGCTTTTTTGGATTTAATGGATGATGTGGTTTTAGGCGCGGGTTTCCGGCTTTCTTTGGATAATCTGGCCGGCAATACAATCGGCGCGAAAAAAACCGCGGACGGATTGCAGGCCTTGCGTTGGTATAAAGAAGGAAAAATTGAAGAAATTAAAAAATATTGCCTTCAGGACGTGCGGGTGACCAAAGAACTTTACGAATTCGGCAAAAAACACGGCCATATTTTTTATCTTTCACGCGAGCAGGGGCAAAAAATGGCGCTGGCGGTTTCTTGGGGGCAATCAGCAAAAAAAGACGCCCGGCAGATATTAAACGAAGCGTTTTTAAAAAGAAGAAGGGTGGAAATAGATTATATTACCGGACTTTCTTCAAAAATTTCTTATTCCCCTAAAATTTTTTCAGAAGTTTTGGCCGGTGAAGCGAATGAGCAATCGGCCGGCGGCGCGCGCCATAAACGTTTAGTGGATATTTATAAATTTAACCGAGATTCTTTTGAAGGATATTGCCATTTGAGAAAAGCAAAAAGAATTTTTAAGATTGAACGGGTTTTGGCGGCCCGTTTGACCGATAAAACATATCAAATCCAGACAGATGTTCAAGGCGGCCTTTTTTAACCGCGAACCATAGACATTTTAGCCGTTGTTTTGTTAAGATGATTTAATGCCGTTTGTTTTTCATAATTTAAGCTGTGTTTTTGATTTTGAAGGACTGATTAAAGAACTGGTTTTTTACGTGCGGGAAAAACCGGAATGCCGTTATCAAATCGTCGTTGGCACTGATTCTCAATCCGGCGGCGAAGTCCAGTTGGTCAGCGCGGTGGGCATCTGGCGAATTGGAAACGGCGGCCGGTATTTTTGGGCTAAATCGGCATTGATAAATTGTCCCAGCCTTCGTGACCGCATTTACAAAGAAACAATCCAATCCATCACTTTGATGCAGGAGCTGAAAAGCGCTTTAAAAGATAAACTGGGAGAAGAATTTTTTTGGGATAATAAAATTGTCGTCCATATAGACGTTGGATATAACGGCCCGACGCGAGAATTCATAGATGGCGTTGTCGGAATGGTGCGCGGTTTTGGTTTTGAAGCGGCGATAAAGCCGGATTCTTTTGGCGCTTTTGTCTTGGCAGATCGGCATACCTAAAAATCGCGTTTTCCGCCCATAGTTCTCCGCCAGCTGGCGGATGGCAGACTTGTCCGCCAATGCTTATGCCTCGTTAGCTCAACTGGTAGAGCAGCTCCCTCTTAAGGAGAAGGTTGGGGGTTCGAGACCCTCACGGGGCACCTTGCTTTTTTTTTGATTTGATGTATGATGTATTTTGATTTGAAATTAGCAACTAAATTTGCACATTTAAAAAATCAATAATTTAAAAAAGGAGGTGAGATTATGGGACCAATTGGGGTAATTTTTTTAATGATCAGTGCTCCGATCATTATTTTTCTCTTAATATTAGGGTTATTTATGTCAGTGAAATTTATGATTCGCCAGCAAAATGAACAGAGCGATCCGGTGCGCCGGCCCGATCAAGGAGTTTTTTAAAGAGGAAAAAATATGACAAAAGAAATAGAAAAGGAAAAAAAAGAAGAGCTTCAAAACATATTAAGAAAAGTCGTAATTTTTCTTAATGTGTTAAATTCATCGGGGCTCTTTTTTCTGGCATTTTACGCGATATCGCGGTCTGGAAAAATTTATGGAAGTTTTTTGCCCGGATTGATTTTTGCAATACCGTGCGCGATATTTTTATTTTTTAATGTTTTTATGCTGATTTTTGCTTTTTTTATTTGGAAAAATTCAAATTTTATCCCTAAGAGAAATTTCTCTTAGGGATTTTTTTTAATTTCAGCTCCTGTATTTAAGTTTAGCGGGATTGTAAAAAAAAACGAGCCGGATGTTTCCGGCCCGCATAATTATTTTTTCAATAATATCGGCGAGTTCTTCAATAATAACTTTGAAATCATTTGCGCGAATTCGGCGTGTTTTTTCCAATCATAAAGAAGAGCGTGCATTCCGGCTTTTTTTGCTCCCTTGATATTTTCTTCTTTATCGTCAATCATTATAAATTCATGAGGCAAACCCTCGGTTTTTATTATGATTTCTTCATAAATTTCAAGAAATGGTTTGATTTTTTTCATCTGATAAGAAAGGAAACATCTGTGGAAAATCTCCATTTCGCAGAAATTATTGGAGATTTTTTTCCAATGCAGTTCATTGATATTGCTAAGGCAATAAATTTTGTAGCCCCTTTTAAGGAGGTCAACGCATAATTTTGCGTATTCTTTATTCACTGAAAATAGCTGTTCCATCCAGATTTTTTTAAAAGTTTCAAAAGAACCTTCAAAATTTATTTTTTCTTTCATTCTCCTATAAAATATTTCTGAACTGATCAGCCCTTTTTGATAATCTCTGAAATCGTTTCCTCGTTCTATGATTTTCAGTATTTTTTCATCGCTCAATAAAGAATATTTTGCGAGGCCGTCAACGACATATTTAAAATCGCAGATAATTAAACATCCGCCCAAATCAGAAACTATATTTTTTATCATTTCTCTTTTCTCCTTCTTTTTAATTTAAGCCGTTTATTAAGGAACCATGTTCAGATATTATTAAATTTTAATGATAAAATCAAATTATTAAGTAAAAAAATCCGCCATATTTGTACAAATATGGCGGTTATGAGGGAGGGAGAATATAAATTTAAAAAAACATAACAACTAATGACTAACTAAAACTGCAACTGCAAAAACTTTTATTTATTCTTGTTATCCCATTGTATGGTTTTTCAAGAAGAAAAAAGTCTTCATCCTTTGCAATTACTGGTATTGGTTTTTCCGCCAATTCCAGTAAATCTCGTTTAAACACCGTACTTATTTTTAAAACTTTTTCTTTATTCAGCCTTATAGTCATTTTCCCTCCTTTTTCTCCTTTTCCCTCTATTTTGATGATATGACAAATAACATAAAAAGTCAAGTTTTTTGAAAAAATAATCCTGTATAATTTAAAATAAATCTTGACTTAATATTAATATCTAAAGAGTTGGAGAGAGAACGGCGGTTACGGTTGCAATCGCCTCGTCCAGATTGGAAACGATAAAGCCCGAAACTTCTCGGAGTATTGCGTGAGAATGGATGTTGTTTTCTTCCATAACAATGATGATTGGTTTTTGCCAAGCATCAGCCCAAGCAATTTCCATTACGGAACCGATGGATACTTTACTGGCGTTGAGGAAGTTAACAAGAATCATATCGCAACGCTTAACATCCATCCGGTCGCGGCAGGTAATTCCTTTCTGGCAACTTAACGGATGTTTTTCATAAGAATCTTTGATGTTTTTTTCCGCGGCAAGATATTTTTTGCCGCGCATTGGAGAAACAGCTTTGATGTGCGCAGGGAGTTTATCGGCAACATACTCGCGCCAATCAACACTTTCATTATAAGAGACATTCGTGATTGGACCAGCGCAATACAGCAAAAATTCTTTCATTAACGTTAAGTCTAATAAATTATTGTTTTTTTGACAAATTTTCTAAGTTGGTCTGGTTAATAGGTTTTTTTATGCTTCTTTTTTGAGTAATATTTGAAACATTAAACATTATTTGAGGCATTATTTGTATTTAATAATTAGAAATAAAATTATCGCTGTAAAAATAAGAGTTATTCCATTCGCTAAAATAACTGGTAAATCTTTAATCAAAATTCCATATAAAAACCATAAAAAAATTCCCACCGTTAACACTGTATACATACCTAAAGATAAATCTTTAGTCTGTTTAGTTTTTATTGTTTTTATTGCTTGCGGCAAGAATGAAATAGTAGTACAAGTTGCCGCTGCTAATCCAAGTAATGTAATCATTTCCATATTTTCTATCTTTTTGATGAAGATTTATAAGTTTTTTTTTACTTATTTCTAAAATTCTGAAAGTTCCTGTTGGTGGACGCTGTGCGAAATCAGTGGCACCGAGTTCTCAAGGAATTATACGATTGGCACACCGTTATCAACTCGGAAACACTGAAATTCTACAGATATAAACCAGCATAGCCGAATTTACACCGAATGTTAAGACATTCCCAAAATCACTTTTGGTTTCCTTGAGCATATCCAAAAGCTCTTTTTCTATTTCATTACGCCTCTCAAGAATTTGTTGCTTGGACTCTATTTCCATGATTTTTATACTAAAGTAAATCAGCGAGTTCTTCGCGCTCGTCCTCGTCAAACTCGTCCGGGTCGAGCCCCTCGCTTTCCAATTTTTCTTTTATTTCTTTTTGCCGCTCTTTTTCTTCGTCCATAGTTTTTATCTATTCCACTTTTTCAAGCAGAGAATCCATCTCTTTCCAAAACGCTTTTTCGTCTTTACCGGGATTGTTAGATTTCAGGTTTTTAATTTTTTCTATTACAAGTGTTTTATTTTCGTTTTGAGGCCACACTTTGAGGCGGTCAAGTAAATCCTTAAAATCCTTCTCGCGCCTTGAGTATCCCGGTTTAAGCTCATTTAATATCTCAAGTGATACCTCTAAAGTTGGCCTATCTTTTTCTTGTTTCAACATGTCAAAAAGGGTATAAGTAAAATCACTTACGGGAGTTTCTTGCATAATGGATACCAAACTTGCAACTGATTTTAACACGAATCTGTGGCTTGAATTTAGGACTTTTCCGGGTTGCCTCAACCAATCTAATACCT
>JACPLO010000008.1 GCA_016186495.1 Candidatus Niyogibacteria bacterium | reverse complement strand
TTATGTTTTTTTCCCCGAACATTACGGAACTAATATGCCGGTGAAAACATTATCAAATATTCATAGGCTGTTCTGTATTGTTTGTCCTAAGGACATCAAAAACAATGGAACGGTTAAAGACAAAGATACCGTTGACAGCCGGATGGATGAATTAGGCCGGTTTTTAGCGGAACATACCGATATTACTGATTTAGTTATTGTCAGCGGCGACGCTGATTTTCAGGGATTGATACAATTTGCCCGTTGGCAGAAAAAAACAGTTAAGGTTGTTTCTGCGGCAACCGCAATTTCCAGCCGTTTTCTATCCGATGCAAAGCTTGAGAAGCAGTTAGTTTAAATTTTTATATTTTATAGCAGCCCTGCCATTATTTATGGCGGGGCTTTAATTTTTATACATATACTTGCAACAAAAAAACAAAACCTTTAAACTATAAGCTGTAAACTAAACTAATGAAAATCAACAATTTAACAAAGAATATTTTATGGGCAATCGCGACGTTAATCGTGCTGGCTTTGGCGTTCTCGGCTGTTTATGAGGACCAGTTCGGGTTAAAAGTTATTTCTTTAAACGAACTTGCCGGAAAATTAAACGCAGGCGAAGTTGAAAAAATAATTATCAGCGGAAACGACTTGAATATTAAATTGAAAAATAATGAATCGGTTTCCGCTATTAAAGAAGGCGAAGCCGGGCTGACCCAAACTTTGCAGAATTTCGGAGTCGCTTCCAGCGCGCTGCGCTCCGCGTCCATAGAAGTTCAGGAGCCGTCCGGTTTGAAATTCTGGCTTTCAATAATTATACCGGCTGTTTTGCCGCTTATTTTTATCGGTGTGTTATTTTGGTTTATGTTCAGTTCAGCCCGTTCCGGCGTTAATCAGGCGTTTTCTTTCGGCCGCGCTAACATCCGGCTTTTCGCAAACCCGAAAGACAAAGTTTTTTTCAAGGATGTTGCCGGTCTTAAAGAGGCCAAACAGGATTTGGAAGAAGTTGTTGATTTTTTGAAAAATCCTAAAAAATTTTTGGAAATCGGGGCGCGCATTCCGCGCGGCGTTTTGCTGATGGGAATGCCTGGAACGGGAAAAACTTTATTGGCTCGCGCGGTTGCCGGAGAAGCCCATGTTCCGTTTTTTCACATTTCCGGCTCGGAGTTTGTTGAGATGTTTGTCGGGGTCGGCGCTTCCAGAGTGCGCGACCTTTTTATGACTGCTAAAAAAGCCGCTCCGGCGATAATTTTTATTGATGAAATTGACGCTGTCGGACGCGAACGGGGCGCCGGACTGGGCGGCGGACATGACGAGCGGGAACAAACATTAAACCAGATACTTGTTGAAATGGACGGTTTTGATCGCGATACAAATATTATTGTGATGGCAGCAACCAATAGGCCGGATATTTTGGATTCCGCGTTGTTGCGTCCGGGCCGTTTTGACCGCCGCGTTATTCTTGATTTGCCGGATATTAACGACAGGGAAGAAATTTTAAAAATCCATATCAGGGGGAAAAACATCAATAAAGATATAGACTTGAAAAAAATCGCTGTCCGCACCCCGGGTTTTTCCGGAGCCGACCTGGCTAATCTGGTTAATGAAGCCGCGATTTTAGCGGCGCGCAAAAATAAAAGCATTATCCACCAGGAAGATTTTTACAATTCAATTGAAAAAGTAATGCTTGGACCGGAACGCCGTTCGCGCGTTATTTCGCCGAAAGAAAAAGAAATTACCGCTTATCATGAAGCCGGCCACGCTCTTGTGGCGGCGAGTTTAAAAAATACCGACCCGGTGCAAAAAGTTTCCATTATCAGCCGCGGGCTTATCGGAGGATATACTTTAAAACTGCCGCTTGAAGAAACGCACTTGAGAACCAAATCGCAGTTTTTAGCGGATATTGCCGTTGCGCTCGGCGGCTATGCCTGCGAAGAAATTGTTTTTAAAGATTTAAGCACCGGCGCTTCCAGCGATTTGCGGCAGGCGTCCGATGTGGCTCGCCGTTTGGTTACCCAGTACGGAATGAGCGAAAAGCTGGGGCCTATGACTTTTGGCAAGACGCAGGAACTGATTTTTCTGGGGCGCGAGATAGCGACAGAAAAAAATTATTCTGAAACTATGGCTGTTGAAATAGACAGGGAGGTAAGCGCGTTTATCGGCAAAGCTTTCGCGGCCGCCAAAAAAATAATAAATTCGCGGATTAAAGTTCTGGATGAAATCGCCAAAGCTCTTATGGAAAAAGAAACCCTTGAACATGAGGAATTTTATGCTATCATCAAAAAGTTCAATCTTAAACCTATGGCTGTTTAACCAGCCTGCCGTTTAGAAAGATTTTTTATAATTTAATAATAAAGGAGGGTGGACGGTGATTTTAAAACCACAGCCAAAAGCGGTTATTTTTGACTTTGACGGAACTTTGCTTGATAGCCGGGAAATGCACAATGAAGCGCGGAAAATGCTCGCTAAGTTTTTTTCGGTTTTCGGTTTTGATTTGAACGACGGTCATTTGCCTTCCAGCCGCGATTTTTCAACATGGCTCCAAAATGCCGGATTAAATCAATCATACATCAATTTATATTTCAAGCTTTGGAATTTAATAGAGCTTTGGCAGCGCCCAGGCATTTTTCAAGGAACAAATGAACTGATTGATTTTTTAAAAACAAGAGATATAATGGTTGGTCTTTTAACTAATCGCAGCGCTTCTTCGGTTAATAATGCTATTTTACGGAGCGGGTTGAATTGGGAAAAGCTTGATTTTATAGCTGTTAATAAATACGAAGAGGACTCTGATTTTATTAACGGAAGAAAAAAGTTTTTTAACCAGTATTTTTGCGATTTTGCCAAGCCGGATCCGCGCGCCGCTGATTCTATCCGCCATCTTCTGAAAGATTTGCCTGAATATCCAAAGTCGGTTATGTATATTGGCGATAATCTGCTTGATTATTATTTTAGTCGCGACAATAATTTTAGTTTCGTCGGGGTGTTAAGCGGTGATACCGCTGATATCGAAACCTGGGAAAAAGCAGGCGTTGAAATGATTATTAAAAATATAGTTTATTAAGAGCCGTCTTGCGCGAGGCTCTTTTTTTTATTATTTTATCCTCACACCTAATGAGTTGTTTATGGATATATTTTATGTTTTTATTATCAAAAGCGTTTTAATTATCTTTAATTTGAAGAAACGGTCATTGATTAAAAGCTTTGCAACTCATTAGGTGTGGGGATTTATTAAAGAAGCGGGTTTACCCGCCGAAGCCATAGCGTAGGCGGGCCAGTAGCTTAGCGGCTAAAGCATCAAGCTTATACCTTGAGGACCGATGGTTCGAGTCCATCCTGGCCCATTTACATCTCGCTATAGCCTTGGACGGTTAGCTCAGTGGCAGAGCGCTTCGTTTATTCACCCCGTTAGAGATTCGCGCACGCTTAGCTCAGTGGTAGAGGATAAATGCGGTTAAGCATTTATCCGTTTACATCCCGTCATAGCCTTGGACGGTTAGCTCAGTGGCAGAGCGCTTCGTTTACACCGAAGAGGCCGCTGGTTCAATCCCAGCACCGTCCATTGTCCAAGGCTATGACGGGATAAACCGAGTAGGTCGGGGGTTCAATTCCCTCAGCGTGCATAAAAAATCTCTAACGGGGCAAGCCGAAGAGGTTCTAGGTTCGAGTCCTAGCGCGCCCGCCACGTACAAATTTGCAAGGCAAATTTTACGTGGCTGTCGCAGAATTGAGCACTGGTTTGAGGGACCGCCCCGCCTGAGGCGGCAGTGCGACCGGGTCACATCCAAAAATGCGGATTATTTTATGCTAATATTGTGAAATGAGTTTTCAATTGCAACGCTATCCAAGCAATGAAAAACCAAACCCCATTCTTGAGCCACGCAAAGAAATTGAGTGGGAAGGGAAAGCAGTTTTTAATCCAACGATAATTAAAGATGGGGAGATTTTCAGAATGCTCTATAGAACGTATCCTAGTAAACTAGAGATGGCCGCTTCTCGACTTAAGCGTCCGGGATTCTATTTCAAAAATCAGATTTCATATATTGGTTACGCCGAAAGTGAAGACGGGATAAATTTTGAACGGCGGGAACTTCCTTTTATTTCACCTGATACGGATTACGATCGTTATGGTTGCGAGGATCCACGAATGACCAAGCTCGGTGATATATTTTATATAACCTACACCGCCATCAATGACCCGATTGAGGACAGAGAACACCGGCCCAATGTTCGTATAGCGCTTGCATCAACCAAAGATTTTAAAAGCGTGACGAAGCACGGTATCATTGGCCCTTCCATGCGCTCAAAAGCAGCTGCGTTATTTCCGGAACCGGTGAATGGGGGGAAAATAGCCCTCCTCTTAACCATTTCTCCTGATTCGACCACCTCTCGGGTTTCAGTTCGCTATTACGATTCAATGGACCAAGTTTCGCATTCTTCATTTGAAGAGTGGGATAAATATTTAGAACAGGACAAGATCGTTTTGCAAACTGAATGGTGGCTACATCGGGGGCCTGAGGTTGGAGCTGTGCCCATCAAAACAGAAAAGGGCTGGCTACTTATCTTTTCTGGAGAATCTATGTCCGATACATGGACCATCACCGCTGCGCTTCTTGACGCCGAAAAACCGGATCAGCTTATTGCTCGCGTGCCAGGATATCTCCTTCAGGCCGTTGCATCATATGAACGCAATGGATTGGTGCCAAACGTTACATTCCCAGAAGGCGCCGTTATAGTGGGTGACGATCTTTATGTCTATTATGGCGCTGCCGATACCGTGATAGGGCTTGCCACATGTAAACTGAAAGATCTTTTGGACTATCTCGAAAAGTGTAAAAAATAATAGCGACCGTCCCGCCTCAAGCAGCCTATTTTTGAGAACGTTGCAACGGCTTGCCAGGATTTGGTTCTAGACCGACACACACCACAACTTTATTCTTTAAAATGTAAATTGTTATTTTTGATCTTGCCAATTAATTTATAAATTGTAATAGTGTTAAGAGCTTTTAAATAATTTTAGAAGGAGATAAATTGTGAAAAAAACGCTATTCATTATAGCGGTTGTTTTATTTTTTATTGAACCGGCTGCCGCAGAAATAAAAAAACCTTTTTATTTGCAAGATTTTTGGAAAGATTTTTCTTTGCGTCTTGATCAAAAACTTTATTCAGAAATTAAAACCGACGGTTTAATCAGGTATAGGCTGGAAAAGTTGAACGAAACCAGAGAGCTGGAAAAAGACGGTCGAAACATTCTTGTTATGCCCGGAGCGCCGGTTTTTATTTTTAAAGCTGTTTCAAAAGCCGCATCAGAACCTTTAACCGAGTATTTAAACCAATTTGAGCTGGTTCAAAATGTCCGGGAATTGTTAAGAAAATACGGACGCATTGCTTTTTCCGTCAGTCTTTTAACTGACGATACATCGCGTAATGGATATTATCGTTTTAATCCAAAGGCGGAATTTGAATTAGGAATTAAGGAAAGTCCTGAATTAGGCCAGAATCAAAAAATTCAATCTTTGCGATTAAAAGCCGGTTTTCAGGTAGTAGATGATAAAACCTTGATCAATAACGCAAGAGATCTATCCTTAAGTTTACGGCCGGGCGTTTCTTTGGAATATAACTGGCAAGATTTTTTTAAGGCCGGTGGACGATTAAGTTTGCCACAATCAGATTTAACTTTCTATTTTGTTCCGGACAAGCAATTTTTTACTGTTTCCGTAATTTCTGATTTTGTTGTTCATGATAAACGTTTAGGGTTTTATTTAAGCAAGGAGATTAATAATCGTGTTTTTACTGTTAGATCCAATTATTTTCTGGAAACTCATGAAGCTCAAGTCACATTTCATTTTTTTTATCAGTTTTAACCCCCACTTTTTGATCAAAAAGTGGGGGTTTTATATATTTATACCATTTTTTCAATCTTACGAGGCCGAGCCTCGTAAGATTGATGAAAATAGAATCCGGCAATGCGGCAATAGTTTTGAGTTATAAACGGCAATCTTCAATAAAAGTTAGTTATAAAGCTATTTTTTGATTGCCGCATTGACATATTAAGCTAAAAAGTGTAAAACATTTTAAAAGTGATAAACAAAAATGTTGGCTGATTTACAAATCAATTTGAAAATTTTTGATTTTTATCATAATATCCGGCTTTATATAGCCTATAAATTAGTTTAAATAACTTAGAAACATCAGGATCAGTTCCTATTTTTTCTAGCCAACTAATAAATTGTCTTCCTTTATTTCCTTTAAGTTTTTTATAAAAGAATGGTACTATAATATTTTTTAATTGAGGGAATTCTCTAACTATTAATATAGCTTTTGGTCCTCTGTGATACCCATCTTTCTTTTGATGATCATATATATAAATTTTATTTTTTAATCTAAGAGTGTCCCGAACAGCTTCAATTAAATCCTCATCTCTTATATGCATGCTCAAGGCAAAAGTTGGTATTTTTAGTTTAGTGCCATTTTGTTGTTTTCTAGTATCAAAAGTAAAAGTACCTTCTCCTTCTATTAATCCTCTGATATAGTCATATGATAATATCATTTGTTGGTTGATTTACAGAATAAATATAATGTTTTTTGTATGTCTTAACAACAATATTTTAATTATAACACTGTGTAAACGATAAACACTTAAAATTTATGACTTATAAATCAGAAATAGGAAAATTAGGCGAGGATTTAGCATGTAATTTCTTAAAAACCAAGAAATATAAGATAATTGAAAGAAATTATAGAAAACCATGGGGAGAATTGGATATTGTGGCTTTAGCGTCTGATAAGACCTTAGTATTTGTTGAAGTGAAAACAGTTCGACACGGCTCACCACAAGCAGTTCGGCAATCCGGTAATGATATAGAAGAAATTAATCCCGAGGAACAAATGACTTCGGCAAAAATGCGTAAATTTAAAAGAACCGCCGAACTATATGCGGGAGAACATCAGGAATTATTTAATGATAAAAAGGGCTGGAGAATTGATTTATTAGCATTGACAATGAAAGAAAAAGATTTTGTTATAAAACATTATGAAAATATAGCTTAGATATTAAATTTTTAAGAGTTGTTCGCAGTTTATGCACATTAAAATTAGATTGAATTTTAGCGATTTTGACAATATTGACAGAAAGGCAGTAATTTGCTATTCTTAACACAGAAAGTGAAAGTCCAGTATGTGCTGGGCTTTGTCCCTCGACAAGCTTGGGATAATCCTAAGCGAAGTCGAAGGATTGACAACGGAATAATCCCACCCTTCGATAAACTCAGGGTGTCCTGAGCGCAGTCGAAGGACAAAACCCAAGAAAAGGAGGAAAGACCGATGGGAAAGCTGTGCAAGGATCAGAGAGAAACCCTGATTGGCAAGTTGGCCGCCCTGTTCTCAGGGGTTACGGCCGACGAGATCGACGAAGTGGTGGACGGCGTGAAGACCCGCCTGACGAGTGAGGCCAAGGAGACCAAGAACCGCGAGCGCCTGGAGACCTTTGATGGTCAGGTCAAGACCCTGATCGACAAGGGCTACCCGGAAGCGGCCGGCATGGAGAAGGATCAGTTCCTTGGGCATGTGAACCCCCTCAGGGACAAGTTCGAGATCGGCGACATCATCGTCATCCCCGAGCGGATCGTTTCCATCCCCAAGCAGATGTCGCTGGTGAAGTTGAACGGCAAGACGGGCTATACCTACCTCAACCTCGGCGTGCTTCGGCAAGCCGACGGTGTGGAGACTCCGAATGCCCCGTACCTGATTCGCGATGTCGAGAACGGTGCCTCCATGCGGAACACCTCTTCCGACAACTGCGTCAAGCAGTTCAAGAAGCAGGGACGGTTCGGGCTCGTCACGGAGGAAGGGATCGCCATCGTCACCCACAAGCCGGAGACGCTGAACGATCACTGCATCGATCTCCCCGGCTCCCGCGATGACTCGGGCAGTGTGCCGGGCTTGTGGCTCGATGGCGGTCGGCCGGGGCTCGGCTACGGCTGGGCTGGCAGCGCCAGTTCGGAGTGGGGTTCCGCGTCCTGCGGTAGTCGCATTAGGGCTTAGGACTTTGGGCCCTCGGGCTTATTGGTTCTTTGTCCTTTGGCTTCCGCCGCAATTTTTTCCACAGGTCGCTTCAAGCGACACAACAAGGGCAGTTCGATTTCGCTTAGCGGGACGACCTGCCCTTTTTTTTGTTTAAAAAATTAATATAAAGTGAATTACTATTGCGTTAGTTTTTTAACTAGCGCAAAATGATTGCATATAAAAATATTTTATGGCATAATTATTTATATGAGAAATTGGTCAACCGATGCTAAAGAATTAAAAAAAAATCCCGAACAATACGCTATTTGGAAATTGGAACAAATGGTGAATTTTGGCTTGCAAGGCGAAAAATTAAACCGTCAGCTTCTTGAAAAATATTGGGATAAAATCACAATAGATCCGAGTCGACGCCGATACCTTCGCCATATCCTTGATGTTTCCTAATATTTTAACAAAACCCCAACAACAGGCTCTTCGCGTTATTGCCGGCAATAACGCGCTTTGTGAACGATTTTATTTAACAGGTGGAACTGCGCTTGCTGGATTTTATTTTGGTCATCGCTATTCTGAAGATTTAGATTTTTTTTCTTTTAATGAAGTGGACCCGTTAAGTATAGATATATTTTTAAAGCAATATAAAAAAGAACTCGGATTTGATTCATTTCAATATCAACAGAACATGAATCGCAATTTATATTTTTTAAAATATGGCGCTGATGAATTAAAAATGGAATTTACTTTTTTTCCTTTTTTGCAGATTGATAAACCAATTAATAATGATGGATTGCGGATTGACAGCGCAATGGATATTGCCGTTAATAAACTTTTTACGATATATCAACGTTTCGCGGCGCGCGATTATATTGATTTATATATATTGTGTGAAAAACAAGGGTATAAAATTGAGGATTTACTCGCGCAAGCGCGCGTGAAATTTGATTGGCATATTGATCCGCTTCAGCTTGGCACGCAATTTTTCAAGGCAAATGAAGCGGTGGATTTTCCCCGTATGATTGTTGATATTAAGCCCGAGCAGTGGCGCGGTTTTTTTATTCACGAAGCGGAGAAATTAAAAGACGCACTGATTTAATTTTCCATATTTTTTAGAATTTTATTTGCAATCGTTTTATAATTGACGATTACATATTTGAACGAGCAAGATAACGGACGATTTAAGCGATAGTTGTTGAAAGATTGACACTCAACCGCTTTTCATTTTTGATTATAACTAGAATTATTTTATAACTGAAATAGGAGGGGAAAAATGTTCGAAATGAATTGGCATGAGAAAGTTAAAAATAGAACATCAAAAGAGGTTTTAAGTTTAAATAAACAATATGGCATCACCACTACGACTGTTGATTATCCCTTTGTGCCGTGGAAAGCGGACAAGGAATTTCTTTTTGATCGCCATGATAAAAAATATATTGATTTTCATTCCGGAATTGGCTGCAATAATTTAGGTTATCGCCACCGAGGCATTCTTGAGGCTGTCAGCCGGCAGATCTATGAGCACGGTATTATTGGTTTTGTCCATCATGATTATCCAAATCCTTGGGCTTCTGAATTAAGCGAAGCGCTTTGCAGAATAACTCCAGGCGCGTTTCCTAAAAAAGTATTTTTTGCAAGCACCGGAACAGAAGCGGTTGAAGCTGCGGCAAAAATGTGTTTAAAGCGCAATCCGCAAAAGAAGAAATTCTTTTCTTTTAAAAACGGATTTCACGGCCGTACCCTTGGGGCTTTAAGTTTTACGAACAGCAAAGAAATTCAAAAAAAAGATTTTCCGTTCGGACTTGGCGAAGGCAATGTGCATTATCTGCCTTTTCCGGAACAAAATACCGGAATAGCTTCTTTTAGATGGGGTTATTACTTCAGCCGTAACGATATCAAACTGCATGAGTTTAATGGGATTATTTTTGAACTGGTGCAGGGCGAAGGCGGAATTAATGTCGTCGATAAAAAAAATATTGTTGATCTTATAAAAATTTTAAGAGAAAATGGCCTTGCCATTATTGTTGACGAAGTGCAGACAGGAATAATGCGAACCGGTAAGATGTTTGCTTGCAATCATTATGGCATTGAGCCGGATATAATTTGCCTTGCCAAAGGTCTTGGGTCCGGCATGCCGATCAGCGCGACCGTTGCCAGAGCGGAGTTTGATTTTCCGGAAAAAGGCTGCCATTCCAATACCCATGGAGGCAACGCCCTTGCTTCGGTCGTAGCTTTGGAAACGCTTAGAATTTTCAGTTCCTGGACAGCGCAAGATTATTCGGATTTGGAAGAAAAAATAAAAATACTTTCTGAATTTTCGGACGGCGGTTTGGGGATGATGCAGAGAATAGTTTGCGATAGCAAAAAAGAACGCGATGAAATTATAAATCGCGCTTATTATAAAGGTTTGATTCTGCTCGGCGCCGGAGAAAAAAATATCAGGTTAATGCCTCCTGTAATAATCAGCAAAGAATCGTTAAAAGAGGCTCGCAAAATTCTGGAATCGTGTTACTGAATTTTTTAGCATTATAAATAATAAAAACCCTTGGTTGAATGCCAAGGGTTTTGTATTTAAGTATTTATTTAATTATCCGGAAAAGCGATTGCTATAGCTTCTTCCGGCTCATTAATCAAATGGAATTTAATTTTTTCTTTCAAAGATTGAGGTATTTTTTTTAAAGCTCGTTTATTTTGTTGCGAGATTATTATTTCTTTGGCATTGGCGCGATAAGCCGCGAAACTTTTTTCTCTTATTCCTCCCACTCCGTCTGTTGGCCTCACCAAATTAATTTCTGCGGTTATTGCCATTCCCGGCTTTATGGACTTTCTATTGAAATATCCGTAAAGAGCTAAAAAAATCGCTAATCCGGCAGAAGGTCCGGTTTTAGGAATCGCGCCGTCGGTAAAGGAAATATGAACGCGAATATTTTCAGGAATGTCTTTATGTTCCAAAACCCCGTCAGTAAAAAAAGCCCTGTCAAAAGATTTCTTGACTGATTGTTTAATCACTTGAGTTTCGTGTTCAGGCAGATCGCCGCTAATACCGGTGATAATTAATTCCCGATGTTCCGCGATTTGATGCTTTACTTCAACAAAAGATATATAACCGGTGCCTTTATTATCAACGGCCAGTATTGGAATAACTCCAGGCGGCAAAGGTTGGCTTAAATCCGGCAAAGCTGTTTCATATTCCGGTTCCTCAAGATAATTATTAATGTTCTCTGCGGTTATTTGCCAAACAACTTCTTCGGTATTGTCTTCTTTTAGACGGCGAACAATTTCCGTTTCAGGGGGAATTGTTGTTTTTTGAGAAATAATGATTCTTGCGATTTTTTCGCCAATCATTATTATATGCTTTTCCAGTTTTCTTACCCCGGCTTCTTGGGTGTGTTCTTGAATAATGGCAAGAACCGCATCATCGCTAAATTCAATTTGCCGCAATTCATAATTCTGCCGTTCAAACGCTTCTTTGGTTAATCCGCATTCTTTAATTTGTTTAGGAATAATAAATTTTTTCGCGATCTGAAGTTTTTCTTCTTCAGTATAGCTTCTGAATTCAACAATAATCATCCTGTCCAGCAAAGCTTCGGGAATGGTTTCTCGGATATTACCGGTTGATATGAATATTACTTTTGATAAATCCACGCCAACGCCAAAATAATGGTCAACAAAATTAAAATTTTGTTCCGGGTCAAAAATTTCTAAAAACGTATCAGCCGGATCGCCATGATAGTCTTTTCCGATTTTATCAATTTCATCAATCATAAAAACCGGATTTTCAGATCCCGCTTCAATCATTCCTTTGATTATTTTTCCCGGCAAAGCGCCGATGTAAGTTGAGCGATGACCGCGTATTTCTGCTTCATCTTTGACGCCGCCCAGCGAAACCCGGACGAATTTTCTGTTAGTAGCTTTAGCAATTGATTTGCCCAGCGATGTTTTTCCGGTTCCCGGCGGGCCTATAAAGCAAAGCACTTTGCCTTTTTTGGCCGGATTTAAAATTCTGGCCGCCAGATATTCCAAGATTATGTCTTTGACATATTCAAGGCCGTAATGTTCTTCATTAAGAATTTCCTCTGCTTTTTTTAAGTCTGTTAAATCATCATTTTGAATTCCGAACGGGTATTTTAAGAAGGTTTCAAGCTGTCGTTGAACCATAGCATATTCCGCGCTTTCAGGATTGAGCCGTTCAAAACGTTGGAGCAGATCAAGCACGAATTTTGCCGTTTCCGCAGGCATTTTATCTTTTTTTTGTTCATAAATTCCGCGTAAATGACTGTTGTTTTGGGATTTTTCCGTTAGAATTTCTTCTGTCAGTGCTTGCATTACGTCATAGGTTTCCTTTATAAGAGCTAAAACTTTTTTCAATCTTTGCGCAACTTCTTTTTCCTCCAAAATTTCCATTAATTTCGGATAAACCACGATATCGGGTCCTATTGAAAGAAGAGAACAAATACGATCAAGCATAATTGAAGCTTGAGCAAGGGTTGGGGAAGCCAACCATTGTTTTAACTGTATAATCTCATTAGTGCTAAAACTGGCTTTTATGGCATTGTCATGTTTAAAAACCGCAAAAATAAAATTAATAAAGACATTAACATCTTTATTAAGCTCTGTCAGCATGTTTTTGATATTTTCAGTTTGCCAAATATCTTCAGGAATATTTTTTTCCAAAAAAGGCATGAAGCTGACCTCTGAACAATTATTTTTGGTTTCCTCTTCTTTGATAACAACACGGCCAATTCCTTCAATAAACAGCATTGCGCTCGTTTTATTTAATTTATAGCTTTTAATGCACATCAAAACGCCAATATCTCCGTTTGCTAAATTATCATTATTAGCCTTGCTAACGTTTATAAACATTTTTTCTTTTATAATCCGCTGTACGGCTTTATTTATTTTTACCGCATAGCTGTTATTCGGAAACAGCACCAGAGTATCGGAAAAAATAGCGATTAATTTTTCCGGAATTTTTATAGGCGCTTGATTTTCAGGCATTTTAATCCTCCTTCTAAAATAAATTTTCAAAACTTCTTCTTTTTTCAGATTACCAGAATTGAGAAATAAGTGAAGGCTTTTTATTTAATTTAAAATCCCCCGTTAATGGGGGGATTTTTTTAATTTTTCCATAAGCGTCATTCTTATGAAATCTTCAAGCCGTTGGTCGTGGGTTGCAAAAGGATTTAGTAGCGGATATTCAATGTTGTATAGATTAACAAATTCCCAATCAGCTCTTATCATGATCTCTAGTTGGTTGGCAAATTTGATTGCGTTCCCCCGTATTAGCGCCCTTGTTGTTTTTGGCGGCGAAATCATGGCGTCAATTATTTCTTCATCCGTGCAAATTCTTTCAATTGCGCCTTCTTTTTCCAGAATTTCAAAAAGACCGTTTGGTCCCAGGTCATGATATTTGATATCAATTTGCGCCAGGTCCCAGTCATGCATCCTTTCAGCTTTAATATTTTTTCTTTCGGCATATTTTGTCATAATTTTTTCTTTTATTTTCCAGTCAAGCATTTTATCCAGTTTAGGATCATTATTTTCAAGCATAACTAAAACTTTTGCCCAGGCTTCTACGATGCGGTTTTCTTCTTCTCGTGTCGGCATTTGTGATACGTATTCACCAACCCTTTCAAGCAAAAGCCGTTGGAATTTTACCGGCGACATTCGTTGTTCTCCCTGGTAATAAAAATTTTCTCTGTTTGGATCGCGGGCCTTTGAAATGTTTCTGAAGGAAGCGAGGTTTTGACCATCCTCGGTAAGAGGCAGTCCATTAAGTATTCTTGGTTTGTTGTTTAAAATTGCAACAACAAGAGCTGTGGTACCGATTTTGAGCCAATTAGACCAGTCGCTACGATTAGTCTCGCCGCAGAGTATATGAAGCCTGGCGAATTCTTCAGGATCGGCGTGCGCTTCGTCTCGTTGGTTTGCCATCGGTCTTTGGTTAGTTGTAGCGGTGCCAACTTCGCATTCCGTAAAAAAAGCTCTTGGTGAAATTACAAACCCGTAAGGTTTTGGAGGATTTTCGTTCGCATTAGGCATAAAAATAGCGCCGGAGCCTGTATATATTACTCTCGTGGCAAGAAAAGATAATAAGTATTTTAACGAATTATTTTCATTTCTAAAAAGGTTTTTATATAGTTCTCTTTTCATCAAATAATTTTCATGAGCTCCGTATGTTGTGTAAATACTTGCATCCGGCACTGCGTAAGCTTTATTATCGGCTCTAAATGTTATTTTTATATCAAGACCGTTTTTTTTGAATTTATCTTCCAGCGGCAATTTCATGCTGTAAAGAATTTCATTGCATGCTCTGGTATATCTGACGCCATCGTCAACAAGAGAACATTCAGGGGTGGCAAGTTCAGGATGTTGGCCGGTGTCAACATAAAAGCGCGCGCCATTTTCTAAAAAATTATTTTTTATCAAATACTGTATTAATTCTTTTAAATATTCATCTATTTTTACCGAAAAAGCCTCCATATTTATCGGTTTGTTCGTTTGTCTTTTTACGGGATAAGCTCCGTATTCGGTTTCCAGCCCAAAGATGCTGTTTTTCATTGTTAATCACCTCTTTTCCTGATTAAATTTTTAAAAAATTAACCCCTCACCTTTTGTAGTAACGACTGAATGCTATAACCCTGTCAAAGTCGAAAGGCGGCTTCGCCCCGTAACGTCCATCGGGATGCGTTACGGGACTTCGCCTCTGTCTTTCTTAATGCATTATCCTTGCCGCAAAAGGTGAGGGGTTAATATCTGAAAAAAGCATAACGCCAGCATTGATATTTGACAAGCCGAGCTGATTTGGTATAATTTAAATATTAATTGACATCCTGCCGAAGCAGGATTTTTTTAAATCAAATCAACATGGATCTAAAAACCATATCATTGGCCGTAAATCAGATTGCGTCTGAAAAGGGCATTGAGCCGCAAAAAATCATTGACGCCATAACCGATTCAATTGCTGCGGCTTATAAAAAAGAATATCGCAAAAGAACCGAAATCATACGGGCGAAGTTTGATTTAAAAACCGGAGATTTAAAATTTTGGCAGATAAAAACAGCGGTTGACCTTACAACGGTCAGAATCTTGGAGGAAGAGCCGACCGCTGATGAGCAGGCAGTTGCGCCGGCTGAAAAAAGGCAGTTTATTGAGAACGAAGAATCGGAATTGCCCCGTTATAATCCGGAAAGACATATTTTTATTGAAGAAGCGCGCGTCATAAAACCCGATACGATTTTAGGCGAGGAATTGGAATTTCCGCTTGAATCCCATCAGGACTTCGGCCGGATAGCGGCTCAAGCCGCCAAACAAGTGGTGTTGCAGAAAATCCGCGAAGCGGAAAGAACTTCAGTCTTGACTGAATTTCAAAATAAGGAAGGGGAAATAATCAGCGGAGTTATCCAACGTTTTGAAAAAGGCAATGTTTTTGTTGACTTGGGCCGGGCGATCGGCGTGATGTTTTATAATGAAACGATCCCGGGCGAGCATTATCGCATTGGCGAACGTTTGCGTTTTTATGTTGTGGCAGTGCAGGATGACAGCCGTTTGCCCGGTATTATTTTGTCCCGGAGCCATCCAAAATTTATCAACAAACTTTTTTCCCTGGAAGTGCCGGAAATCGCCGAAGGAGTTGTTGAACTTAAAGCCGTTGCGCGCGAACCGGGCAGCCGCACCAAAATAGCCGTGGTTTCCCATGCCGACGGCGTTGACCCGGTTGGTTCTTGCGTTGGCCAGCGGGGCACCCGCGTTATGGCTGTTACCAATGAGCTTGGACAAGAAAAAATAGACATTGCCGAGTGGTCCGATAACCCGGAAAAATTCATTGCCAGCGCGCTTTCGCCGGCAAAAACGAAACTGGTGGAAATCTTGCCGCGCCGCGAAGCCCGAGTGCTTGTTTCCGAAGATCAGCTAAGCCTGGCAATCGGCAAGGGCGGACAAAATGTCCGTTTAGCCGCGAAATTAACCGGCTGGAAAATTGATGTCCGTTCGCAATCAAAGCCTGATGAATTGCAGGAGGGCGGCGTGGCTGCTGCCGCTGATGCCGCTGATGCCGTAACAGCTGAAAAAAAAGACGAAGATGCGGATATGAAAAATGAAATAGCCGGAATAAAATCCGAAGAAACTTCGGAAGAAAAGAAAACACCGAAAAAAACTAAAACAAAAAAAGCCGCTAAATCCCATTAGAAGCCGCGATCGCTTTTTTAAATCCAAATATTTTAAAAAAAAATGAACAGTCGTTTCTTTAATTTAATAAATCCGCAAATCGTTTTGATCGCGATCTGCTTCTAACGGGATAAATCATCAGAAGAATAAAAATGAGCAGTATTTTAATAACAATAGGGTCTGCGGGCGCGGGCATAGCTTACAGTTTTTATCTTATTAACTGGCTAAAGAAACAACCCGCCGGTTCAAAAGACATGGAAGAAATCGCCGCCGCGATTAAAGCCGGTTCCGCTGCTTTTTTGAATCGTCAGTACCGAACGGTTGCTTTGGTCGGTTTTGTTCTTGCTGTTGCTGTTTATTTAAGTTTGGGCGGGACATCGGCATTCGGTTTTATTTTAGGCGCCGTTGCTTCGGCTGTTGCCGGTTATATAGGCATGAATATCGCGGTCCGCTCCAATTCAAAAACAGCCAAAGCCGCCGCTAAAGGCTTGGCCGTGGCTCTTAGCCTTGCTTTTAAAGCCGGTTCGGTTACCGGATTTTTGGTTGTTAGTCTGGCGCTTGTAACCGTTGCCGGGTTTTATTTTTTAACTAATGACACGTCTGCGCTTTTAAGCCTTGGTTTTGGTGCCAGTCTTATTTCGATATTCGCCCGCCTTGGCGGCGGAATTTATACCAAAGCCGCCGATGTCGGCGCCGATTTAGTGGGCAAGGTTGAAGCCGGCATTCCTGAAGACGACCCGCGCAATCCGGCTGTTATCGCTGATAATGTCGGCGATAATGTCGGAGACTGCGCCGGAATGGCGGCTGATCTTTTTGAGACTTACGCGGTTACTTTAATTGCTTCCGTTTTGTTAGATCCGTCAAACATCCTTCCGTTTGTTATTGCCGGAGTGGCTATTTTAGCTTCTATTGCCGGAGCTTTTTTCGTGCGTCTGGGAAAAAATAATAACTTCGCAGGATCCCGCCAAGGCAGGACCAGCGGAGCGGGCATTATGAATGCTCTTTACAAGGGTTTAATCGCCAGTCTGATCTTTGCCGCAGTTTTATTTTATCCGGCGGTGAAAATTTATGCCGCTGAAAATTTTTCAGCTTATTATTTTGCCGGTTTAATCGGCCTTGCGGTGACTATTTTAATGGTTATTGTTACCGATTATTATACCGCCAAGAAATTCAGGCCGGTAAAATCAATTGCCGAAGCTTCAAAATCAGGACATGGCACCAATATAATCATCGGGCTTTCCGTTGGTTTGGAATCAACTTTTGTTCCGGTTATTTTAATTGCCGCTGGGATTTTAACGTCTTTTTATCTAGCCGGACTTTACGGCATTGCTTTAGCGGCTCTTGGAATGTTGTCGGTTGCCGGAATGGTTGTGGCAATTGATTCTTTCGGTCCGATTACGGATAATGCCGGCGGGATAGCGGAGATGACCAACCAGCCGGAGAATGTCCGAAAAATAACAGACGCTTTGGACGCAGTCGGAAATACCACCAAAGCCGTTACCAAAGGATATGCCATTGCTTCAGCTGGTCTGGCGGCTTTGGTGCTTTTTTCCGGTTATGCCGAAGAACTTGCCAAGTCAGCGGTTAATTTCAGTTTTAATCTTCAAAACCCTTTAATAATAGTCGGTTTGTTTTTAGGGGCCGCGGTTCCGTATCTTTTCGGTTCTTTGGCTATGAAATCGGTTGGCAGGGCGGCCGGATCAGTGGTTGAAGAGGTTCGCCGCCAGTTCAAAGAAATTCCGGGCATTATGGAAAGAAAAGCTAAGCCGGATTATGCCCGCGCTGTTGATATAGTTACCAAAGCCGCGCTTAAAGAAATGATTGCGCCGGCCATTATTCCGATTATTGCGGTTTTAGCGGTCGGGTTCATTCTTGGAGCCGAAGCTCTTGGCGGATTTTTAATCGGCTCCATTATTTCCGGTTTTTTCCTGGCGATCTCAATGACTTCGGGCGGCGCCGCATGGGATAATGCCAAAAAATATATTGAAGAAGGTAATTTTGGCGGCAAGGGATCGGACGCGCATAAAGCCGCTGTTACCGGCGATACTGTCGGCGATCCATACAAGGATACTGCCGGACCGGCAATAAATCCTCTTATTAAAGTTATAAATATTGTCGCGTTGTTAATCGTGCCATTTTTATGATTTATTGTTATAATGAAAATAAGATATAGTAAACACGCCATTGAAAGAATGAAAGAAAGGGGCATTTCTGGAAATGACATAAAAGAAATTTTACTAAAAGGACAAAATAGGGAATTTCAATCCGATGGCTCAATTAAATGTGTTTATATCAATAAAGACGAAAAAATAATCGTTATTTATTATCAAGAAAAAGAAAATTTTAAAATTATTACCGCTTATAAAATATGATGATTAAATATGATAAAGAATCAGACGCGCTTTATATAAGAATTAATAAAGCGAAAGTGGTTAAAACTCTTGAAGAAAGAGAAGGTTTTTTGGTTGATATTGATAAAAATGGTAAAGTTATTGGGATAGAAATTTTGAATTTTTCTAAAGTCAGTTCAAGGAAAGAACGATTTGATATTTATTCCGGCCAGCGGAAATTACCAATTTTAGTTAAATAAAAAATATCCCTCACCTTTAAAGGATCGGGGATAATGTATAATGAACAAATTATGTTTTTAAAAATAATTAAAGGTCAGTTAATCAAAATAAAGGATATTGTATCGGCTTAGCCCGCTCACTTTTTACAAAAGTAAGGGGCAAGCAATCCTTTAAAGGTGAGGGATGAACTTAATACCTACTGTTATAGAAAAATCCCAATACGGCGAACGCGCTTATGATATTTACTCGCGGCTTTTAAAAGAAAGGATAATTTTTATCGGCGGCGCGATTTCGGACGCGGTAGCCAACAGCATAATAGCCCAGCTGTTGTTTTTAGACCATGAAGACGCTAAAAAAGACATCAGCATTTATATTAATACTCCGGGCGGTTCGGTAACTGCCGGTATGGCGATTTATGACACTATGCAGTATGTGAAGGCCGATGTTAGGACAATTTGCGTCGGCATGGCCGCTTCAATGGGCGCGGTTCTTTTGGGAGCCGGAAAAAAAGGCAAGCGCATTGCTTTGCCTAATTCGGAAATTCTTCTTCATCAGGTTATGGGCGGAGTTGAGGGTCAGGCTATTGAAGTTGAAATAACCGCCCGGCACATTATTAAAATAAAAGATAAACTGAATCAGATTTTATCTAAACACACCGGTCAGCCTATTGGTAAAATAGAAAAAGACACCGACCGGGATTTTTATCTGACAGCCGTTGAAGCCAAAGAATACGGCTTGATTGACGAGATAATCAAAAATAAACGTTAAACGGATTATTTTTTATTCTTATCCAAAAATCGTTGGATAATTTCAGCAACCTTATCCTGTCGGTTGGTTATGAGAACCGGCAATGCGGCGAGCACCGATGCATTTTTAGTAGGCAGGAGCACGACATCGTTTTCAATATATTCTGCAAGGTTCGTGAGAAATTCATCAAACCACGATGGCGTAACCGCTAAAACACCCTCAAAATCTATTTGTACCGACTCGTTCTTATTAAGAGTCGGGCGAATCCCATTGAACGTTTCAAGGCCTGCCGGTCGCGAAATTAAGACTTTGCCGAATTTTTTAAGATAGATTGTTTGCATGTTTTTAATTTAAAATTTTATTATTGCATATGCGCCGCGTACGTTCTCGGACATTGCCGCGATTGTTATTGAACCTGACTGTTTTTTCGGACTTTTCACTGCTGCGACTCCAGACCGGAAAAGCAGATATATGGGGTTTAACTCTATGATGCGCCGCACTACTTTTAATCCGTTTCCTCGTTTTTCCGGCTCTCTCCCTGATACAATTTCCGTAAACGCGACGCGGAGCGCTTCAACATCCGTTTTAATATTGGGACGCACGCGAGATAAAGTTTTTCGAACGCCTTGTCCGCGATCAGCAAGCACAATGACCCGTTTGCCGATATCATATGCAAAAAATATTCCCGGTATATCAGGCCAACTGCCAATATTGTGCATAAAAGAATTATCTCCAATTTCGCCCGCGACTGTCGTAAGAAGAGATGCCGCTTTCTCGCCCACCGTGTCTGCGTGGGCAAGAAGCAATCCCATTTTTTCCAAACGACTCATAAACCGCGCCTGTTGTTCGCAATAATAATCAGTCGGAATTTCCGGCGGTTGCGCGCTCGCGGCCCAAGCCAATCCAAGTTTTTCAAGATCAAGCGCAAAACGTTCCAGATCTTGTAAAAAATAGTAACGTTGCCATCCCTGGCTTCGTTGTGGCAAAAGTTTTCCGGTTTTTTCCCAGTTGCGAAGAGTTTGAACACTCATGCCCAGTATTTCAGCTGCTTTTCCTATGCGTATTTTTTTATCTTCCATGCTTATAGATTAATGCATAAACCTATAAAAATCAAGTTATTTTTATAGGTTTATAAGCAAAACCTATAAAGGGTGACGCATATCCGATCTGTGTCAAACTTAATCAGGGAAAGCTTCTTGGTAATGTTACGGGGATGTATGAAGTTATTGGTGGAAAAATTGTTCCTTTTTGATATGATATGGCAATTTTTAAGAGATTTTTTAAAAAATTTGAGCGGGTGAAGGGAATCGAACCCTCGTATCCTGATTGGCAACCAGGTGTACTGCCACTGTACTACACCCGCTTTAAATAATTTATTTATTGTCCCGGCGGTTGTTCAGTCGGCCCTTGGATAAAAGGCATTCCTGTTGGCCCGCGGAAACTGCCCGGATATTTCGGCGCTGTTGCCGTGGATTGGCTAACCGGTCCGGCTTGGTTTGTTTCCGGCATTGCATTTCCTGTTTGCGCGGGAAGCATCGGCGCTTCCGCCGAATTTATAAAGTAATATTCATAAATCAGATAAAACAGCGCAAAAACAATAAGACTTAATAATATTATAAAAAATTCTTTTTTCATCAAATGATTTTATTATTGTATAGCTTGACGCGGGTCTTATCAAGACTTATGTTAACAAGCAGTTCGCTGATAAACTTATAAGGAGGATTTATGAATGAAGTGAAGGATATGCAGAATAAAACAGATTTGTCGTCCATGCCTTGTTATGAAGGCCTGTTCAGAAAAACTTTAGATCAGATGGTTAAAGAATTAGGCGGCTATGTGAATGGCCACTCTCATCTGGACAGAGCCGGAACTTTTGACAAGAAATATTTTTATCATTGCGGGGTTGACCCTGCGGATGCTGCTACTTTTTCATTAAGGCAGAAGCAGGTTTTAATGGGCGAATTGCATAAAGGCTTGGCGTATAACAATTCGGAAGATTTACGGGAAAGAATAAAAACCCATCTTGATTTAATGGTCGCGACAGGCGTTAAAGAAATTGTTTCTTTTATTGATACTTCGCCGGATGTCGGATTGATTCCGTTGGGTATAGCTCTTGAGTTAAAGGAGCAATACCGCAAAAAGATTGATTTTAGAATTGCGGCATACCCTATTTTTGGATTTAAAGATGATCCTAAGTATTCAAAATCGCGTTGGGAAATTTTTGAAGAAGCTTGTAAATTGGCCGATATAATAGGCGCTTTGCCGGAAAAAGACAATCGTCCGGAGTGCGGGGGAATTATTGGTGAAGACGCGCATTTTAGAAGGGTAATTAACCTTGGATTAGAACTTGGAAAAGAAGTTCATATTCACGTTGACCAGTATAATGATCCGCGTCAGCGTCAAACTCTTGATTTTATTGAATTTATTCGTCGCATAGTTGGCGAACCAAAGTCATATGATGTCAAGCCGCAATTTTGGGCTGTTCATGAGATTTCGCCATCGGCTTATTCAGAGGAAGCATTCAAAAAAGTTCTTGATGGTTCAAAAAGATATCATATTGGGGTTAAATGTTGCCCTAAAGCCGCTGTCGGAATGAATCAGTTAAGGTCTTTGAATGGACCTACTCGTAACAGTATTGCCAGAGTTTTTGAAATGCTATTTTATGGAATAAGGGTGGAGATAGGAACTGACAATATTTCTGATATTTTTATTCCTACATCAAATGGCTCTATGCTGGAAGAATTGATTGAACTTGCCGAAGTTCTTCGTTTCAGCCATATGCCGGTTCTTGCCAAGCTCGGGGCAGGCGTTCCGATAAATCGGAGCGATGAAGAAGTAATCAGGAGATATCTTGAAACTTACCGCGAGACTTTGGTTGCCGCTAATCCTGACTTTAAGTTTTGCTTGGATTTAAAATAATTATTAAAACAGTCCCGCAAACGGGACTGTTTTTTTATTAAGAATGCTGTAATTATACACTTTGCGCGAACCTACTTTGAACGGAACTAAGGAAGCCGCCCCGCCGCCGCTCGCTAACGCTCGCCGCCCAGCAAAAAAGTTTTCTTCACTTTTCTTGATTTGCGCGCGCCGGATTTTTTCTTCTAAAAGGAAAAGGAAACTTTTTTGTGGTGTCCTGCTCTCAACGAGCAGGGCGGTATGGGGCTTTGCTTCGGCTCGGGCGCGGCGGAATTTTTACCCCGTAGCGAGCTTTGCTCTGCTTCGGGGCGCCCCGCACCCCGTTCCTCGTCCATAGCTTTAGCGAAGGAGGGCCTTCCGTTGCACCCTCGTTCGGACGGACGGAATTTTTGGCGGCGATTTCAGAATTTTAATGTCAATAATTTAACGCCGTCTTCTTGATAACATTTCTGACAAAAACCTCTTAACATCAATCTTGGTACATTTATTTTCCCAACGCTTTCTTTATAATAAATTTCGCCTACTCTTATGTTCTGACCGCATTTATTACATATGTGTAGATTCCTAGCCTTCGTTTCTTTTAAAAATTTTAAATTGTCATATTTACTCATTGTACCCATGCATTAAAACAATAATCTCCGTTCATCGCCTAATCTTTGCAGATATTCGTTCACATAAAAATAATCTGGTTCACTTTTAATCGCGCGTGTACGAATTTCCCACTTCGGATCTCCCGAATCATTTTTGTTAAAAAGAATAAGACCAATTCCGAAACGAGAACATAACGACTCAATCCTTCCAGTATCGGCTTCTTTGGGAATGGCTAAATAAACTTTGTGGCTAAAAATTTTATAGGCACACGCTTGACCAAAAGCTGTGATAAGCTGGTTGGTATCGGTTTTAATTTCTGCGCTAATAATTTCAACGGGAGGACGGACGGCGTCTGCTTCCGAAAACTTATACACCCCGAATACATCAGGCGTTCCCCATCTATCACCAAATTTGTTTCCACCTAAAGATATGGCCTTAGTACATTCTTCTAAATCCTGTACTAGATAATCAGCGAATGATTGATAAAAAGAAGTTTCTCGTGGCAAAGGGACGCCGTTTGCGCTATCTGGCTTTCGCTCAATTATTTCTGTGGCAAATTTTTTGAGAATAAACAAACCTCTTTCTGGTTTTATGATTTGCTCATTTTTCTTATCCAAATCCCAAATCGTGCCGTGTATCGTATTTTGAGGGACATCAGGAAGAATTTCTGCAAGTTTACGAAAAAGATCAGTGTATCTAACACCGGCCGGATTATTTTCCAGTACCTCGACTGCTCTTTTAGTTATTTTTTCCCGTTGTGTCTCTGCCATATTTTAAGAATACCACTTTTTGTTATATGTGTATAACTTTCATTTGTATACTTTCTAATTATCTTCTATAATAGCATTATGATAACGAAAAAGCAAAAGCAAGTTTTTGATTTTGTAAAAGCATATCGCACAAAACACGACTATGCCCCCTCTCTTGAGGAGATCAAGCGTAAATTTCATGTTGCTTCTGTTTCAACCGCACACTATTACCTAAAAAAACTGCAAGAAGCGGGAGAATTAAAAAAGGAGTTCAATCAGCCGCGCGGTGTTTCAACTGTTGATAAAAAACAGACGATTGAAATTCCAATCGTGGGAGCAATTGCCGCCGGCCAACCAATCGAGGCAATTGAAGTGCTGGACTAAACAATCACTATTACTAAAGACGAGGTTAGTAAGCAAGGGAAACATTATGCTT
>JACPLO010000007.1 GCA_016186495.1 Candidatus Niyogibacteria bacterium | reverse complement strand
GCTACACTCTTTGTTATTCCACCCAGACAAACTGCGGAGCGGCCAACGATCCGAACGGCTATCACAGCGCGGCGCCGATTCCCGGAAGCAGCGTCTCAATTGTTGTTCCTGCCGGAGGATATGCGGATCTTTGGTGGCATTTTACGCTGCTTTCTCCCGCTTCTGTTCCTGATTCTGTTTCAGCTCCTTCCCTGCCATCGCCAGCTATTTTACCGTTTTATCGTTTATATAAAACAAACATTTTCCAACACTTTTACACTATGAACGCGAGCGAACGGGATGATTTTCTTAAAATCGGCTATGTTTTAGAAGAACCGGCAGGATACCTCTATAATATCCAGCAATCCGGAACTTCGCCTTTTTATCGGCTATACCATCCGGGCTTATTTAATTATCTTTACACTGCAAACACTGAAGAACGGGATATTGCCCAAAAAAACGGATATATTTATCAAGGCGTGGCGGGTTATCTCTATCTTACGCAACAAACCAATGCCTCTCCTTTATATAGAATGTATTCCGCTTCAAAAAAACAGCATTTTTACACAATGAACGTTCTTGAAAAAGACAATGCCGTTCAAAATTTAGGTTATACTTTTGAAGGAATCGCGGGTTATATGTTTACTTCGCAAATTTCCGCCGTTGCCCCGGTCTTCTTCCAAACAGCCAACGCGTTAAATGCCATCCAGCGCATTTTGAACGAAATTGAAAAAATTTTACCTGCCTTAAAATAATTACTTGATATAAATAACAATAAACCCCGTTATAAACCAAGGTATTGACAATTACAATAATCGCGCTTACAATTATAAACTATAGATAAGATTATCCGGGATTAAAAGAAATTCTAAATAAAGTATTTTGTCCTTGGCAAATCTATCAAAAAAGGTCATTTTAAAAAACGATTTTTCAAGGACAATGAACGACGAACAAAGAAACGGGGGATTTCAGAGAAAAATGTATCAAGGGGACTGGGCTTGCGCCAAATGCGGCGCCAAGATCACCGAGCTTCCTTTTGATCCAGATCCAAGCCGGCTTGACCAGCTTCAATGCCGCGATTGCCATCGCAAAAACCGGCCATTTCCCCGCCGAGACCGATTTTAATCGGTTCTAAAAAACACAGCCCGGGTTGCCCGGGTTGTGTTTTTTTTGCTATAATATTTTTATGGAAGATACTTTTTTTTCATGGCAAGCGCCGGAATACGACCACTCTTCCCGATCAACGGATTGGTATTGGGCTATGGGAATCGCCGCCGTCGTTTTATTTATAACGGCTATTTTGTTTAAAAATTTTCTTTTTTCCATAATCGTAATTTTAGGGACATTCAGCGTCGCCCTCTACAGCGCCCGAAAGCCGGAAATAACAGAATTTGCCATCACGCTAAGAGGGGTTCAAATCGGAAAAAGAATTTTTTTTTACGAAGATTTGGAATCATTCTGGATCCACTATGATCCGCCGCATAAAAAAGAAATTGGCTTTATTTCCAAGAAAACATTTATGCCTCGTTTTGTTTTACCGCTTGGCGATGCCAATCCGAATGAAGCGCGCAAACATCTGATAAAATTTTTAAAAGAAGAACGCCACGAAGAAAATTTAAGCGAAACTATTTCAAAATATTTAGGTTTTTAGTTTTTCCACCTTGCTTTGCTCGGATAAAAGCCATATTATGGCTTTTTCCCACCTTGCTTTGCTCGGATAAAAGCCATATTATGGCTTTTATCCCCTCATCGTTCAATGGACAGGACATAAGCTTGCGGAGCTTGAAATGTAGGTTCGATTCCTACTGAGGGGACACTAATATGCAACTCAATGATTTAATTGCCGACCGCCTTCATCTTAAACTGGCTCAGCAAAAAATTCTAAAAAAATTAGGATTAGAAACAACGCGCGACCTTCTTTACCATTTCCCTTCCCGTTATGAAGAAAATCTGCCGCGAAGCAGTGCGGCAGATTTAAGCGTCGGCGATAAAGCGGAAATTGCGGGAAAAATTTTAGAAACCAGACTGAAAAAAACCTGGCAAAAAAAACTGAACATCGCCGAAATCACCGTCAGCGACGGCACGGCCATTATCCGCGCCGTCTGGTTCCATCAGCCTTATTTGGCCAATACTTTAAAAAAAGGCGCTAATCTCGTTATTTCCGGAAAAATCAGCCAAGATAAACGAGGGCTTTATTTTGCCAACCCTCATTACCGATTAGACGACGGAGCCAGCCAAGAAGAAAAATTTAACCCAATCTATCCTGAAACCAAAGGGCTTTCTTCGCGTTGGTTTAAATACGCCATTCAAAAAATCATCCCGCGGCTTGACCAAAAAAAACTGATTGATCCCATTCCTAATGCGATTCTTGAAAAATACCATCTTCCCGGAATTTATCATTCTTTAATTTTTATTCACGCTCCCCGCCGCCAAAATAATTGCCAAGCAGCCCGAAAAAGATTTGCTTTTGAAGAAATTTTTCTGATTCAGCTGGCCAGAATGAAAGAAAAAATACAAAGAGAAAAAAAATCCGCCTTCCTTATCGCTGATTCCGGCCTTAACGATTTTTTAAAATCTCTGCCCTATGAACTGACTGGCGCTCAAAACAAAGCTCTGGCCGACATCATTAAAAACCTGAAAGGTTCTTCGCCAATGGCCCGGCTTCTGGAAGGAGATGTCGGCTCCGGCAAAACCGCGGTCGCCGTTGCCGCCAGCTGGCTGGCGGTAAAAGCCGGCTATCAAGTCGCGTATATGGCTCCGACGGAAGTTTTGGCCCGCCAGCATTTCAAAGAATTTTGCGAAAGATTTTCCCAGTTTGGCTGGCCCATTAAAATAGGATTAATCACTTCTTCGGAATGCCTGAAATTTCCTTCCAAAACCAAACCGAACGAACCAACCCATATCGCCCGCTCCCAACTCCTTCGCTGGTTAAAACAAGGAGAAACGCCAATGCTAATCGGCACTCATTCCCTAATTCAAAAGAGCGTCCAGTTTAAAAATTTAGCTTTAGTCATTATTGACGAGCAACATCGTTTTGGCGTGAATCAAAGAGCTGAACTGGCTAAAAAAGAAGGTGAAAACGCGCCTCACCTTCTTTCAATGACCGCGACGCCCATCCCCCGCACTCTCGCTCTGACTATTTACGGAGACTTAGACCTGACGCTTTTAGACGAAATGCCGCCGCAAAGAAAAAATGTCATCACTAAAATCGTTCCCCTGCAAAAAAGAAACGAAGCCTACGAAAAAATTCGCCAAGAAATTAAAGGAGGCCGCCAGGCCTACGTCGTCTGTCCGCGCATTGACCTTGCCGAACAAAATGCCGGTTCTTTTTTAACTCTGAATATGAAAGCGGTTAAAGAAGAACACCGAAAATTATCCAAGGAAATCTTTCCCGAATTTTCAATCGGAATGCTTTACAGCAAAATGAAACCGAAAGAAAAAGAAAAAATAATGGCTGATTTTAAAACGGGAAAAATAAAAATTTTAGTCGCCACTTCGGTGATTGAAGTCGGAATTAACGTGCCGAACGCCACGATAATTTTAATTGAAGGCGCCGAACGTTTCGGCTTGGCCCAGCTTCACCAGCTAAGAGGGCGAGTTATCAGAAGCACATATCAGCCTTACTGTTTTATCTTCAGCGAATCAAAAACCCAAAAAACGCTGAAACGGTTAAAATCGCTCGTTCAAGCTAAAAACGGTTTTGAACTGGCCGAATACGATTTAATGTTCCGCGGCCCGGGCGAACTTTCCGGCAGAAAACAATGGGGTATTTCCGATATCGGAATGGAAGCGCTTAAAAACATTAAAATGGTGGAAGCGGCCCGCGAAGAAGCCCGCGCTCTCTTAGAAAAAGATTTGAATCTTAACAACTGGCCGGAATTAAAAAATCGCCTCTCAATCAGCCAACAGCAAAACATCCATTTTGAATAATCAAACTTCTAATGTTGCCTTTTTTTAGGAGTGACCCAGAAACCCATATAACGGCCGAAAAGAAGGCGCGTTTGAGCATCCAACCCGGGAATAGCGCCAAAAAAAATAATCGTAATGGGAATTATAATCCATTGGATCACGACGGCGATATATTTGCTTTTTCCTAAATATCTCGGCTTTGGCGGCAAAAGACTGGTGGAAATTATGGCGGAAACCACCAATCCCGACATCGCGATAGTCATTAAAGCGCGCGTCACCAGCGGCAGATTATAAGAAAGCAGAGTAGTATTAAATTCCTGGCCGCCTAAAAAAATCGGCAGCCAGCCGAGAAAAAAAATCAAAAGCGGATTGGTGGGAAGCGACCAATATCCTTCTAATTGAGTCAGAATCATCCGCGTTTTTTTCCGCCAAGATATTTTTTTATCCCTGAAGCAGTTAAATATCAGATACGGTAAATTTTCCACGCCCCATGTCCAGCGTCTTTGCTGTTTGTATATATTTTTTATCGTCTGCCAAAAATTTTCACCCACATTGGCGTCCAATGAAACCGGATAAGAAAGCGGCGCTATCCGGTAATCGCCGTTATAATGAAAAAAAAGATTCCAAAAAATCCGTGAATCTTCGGAAACCATATTCTTTTGCCAATAACCCGCCTCCAATAATGCCTTAAAACTCAAAGAATGTGAAGAAAAACTGACCAGCCGTTCGGGCCGCTCTTGCTGCATCATCTGCCAAAAACTGCCGGATGTCGCCACAACTCTGGAAAGAGCCGGCACTTCCCAAATGTTATTATTATAAAGAGGCACGGGCTGAAAAGAAGAACGAAAAGGATAATCCGCGGTCAAAAAATGATAAGTCAAACAGGAAAAATATTGGGGATAAACTTGAGTGTCTACGTCAAAAGCGGAAACTAAAATATTTTCGTAAGGTATTTTTAAAACGTCAATAATTTCTTCTTTCGCTTTTTTCGCGGCCCAGGCGATATTTGACCCCTTTCCCGGAATTTCTCCTGAAAGATCGGCCGGATGAACGGTTATTAAAAATTTGCCGAAATGAAAAGCGTATTTTTTTTTAAGGCAACGGGCTGTTTTTCCGGCATATCCGCCGGCTCGCGCTTCCGTCGCCAGAACCACGATCATTCTTTCTTTCGGCCAGGCACTCTCTAAAATTTTCTCCAAAGTATCCTCCACTACTTTCATATCTTCCTTATAAAAAGGAAGAAGCACCATCTGCCAAATATGTTCAGTCCTTAAATTTTCCAGTTTTTTTTGCCAATCAATTTTTAAATTATGCCGCATTTTTTTCCAATTAGCGCGGAGATGCGCCGTCAGATAAGCGGTTTTAATCAGCCAATAAACGTCAAAAGCAATGATAAAAACCGCCATCCAAATCGGCTTAAACCATGAAAAAAAAACTGCGGCTAAAATTGTTCCCCAGGAAAGCGCGCCCGGTAAAATTTCCAAAAATCTATAAATCCGCCGATCGCGTCCCTTCAAATCCCTTGCCGTCCCAATGTGTAAAACACGATAAGACATATTTCCAATTAATCGCTTTCATAAACGCGTCTATGTATCCCTGGCGTTTTATTCCATAATCCGCCAGATAAGCATGCTCAAAAATATCAATGACCAAAAGTGGAATCGCGCCGGAAAAATGGCCGGTGTCATGTTCATTGATCCAAACATTGAATAATCGGTCGCCGATTTTATCGTAATATAAAATCACCCAGCCGATGCCGCGTATCGCTGCCATTGCCCTAAAATCTTTCTCCCATGTTTCATAAGACCCCCATTCTTTTTCAATTTTCCCGTAAAATCCTGAATCTTTATCTATTTTCTCTTCCGTTTCTTTGGTTAAATTGCCGAAATATAATTCATGGAGGCGCATGCCGTTGAATTCCCAGCCCAGCCGCCGGTTAAGTTCCGCGTATTCCGGAATGCCGAACTTTCCTTCTTTTTCCATCGCCATAAGAATTTCATCAAATTTATTGAAATTATTGACATAACCCTGATACAAGGCAAAATGATTTTTCAGCAATTCTTCGCTAAATCCTTCAAGGCCTGCCAGATAATCAAAATTTTTTGGCTGATAAGGCATAAATAAAAAAATTAACTGTTATTATTGTATAACTACGCCAATAATATGGATGCGCCAGGACTCGAACCTGGAACCACAGAGGTATAAGCTCTGCGCTCTGCCATTGAGCTACGCATCCGTCCCCATAAAACGGCTGGTATTTAAATTGCCGCTTTTTTCGGCAAAAGGCCGAATGAAGCCATTAATTTTTCAAAATCATCGCGCTCAATAGTTTCTTTTTCTATCAAGCGTCCGGCCAGAGCGTTTAAAACTTCTCTTTTTTCTTTGATAATTTTTCCCGCTTTTTTAAACGCTTCTTTCATAAACCGGCTGACTTCATCGTCAATCAAAGTAGCCACTTTTTCCGAATAATTCTTGGCGTGTCCGATTTCTTTTCCTAAAAAAATCATTTCATCCTGCTCGCCGAAAGAAATCGGGCCGATTTTATCGGACATTCCGTATTTTGTCGCCAGAGCGCGCGCCAAATCCGTGGCTTTTCTTAAATCATCGGAAGCGCCAGTGGTAATTTCTTTAAAAACTTCTTTTTCCGAAGCGAAACCGCCCAAAGACACGGCTAATTCGGCCAAAAAATGCTTTCGCGAATAAAGATGCCGATCTTCAATTGGTAATTTCATCGTATAGCCCGCGGCTCGGCCGCGCGAAACAATGGAAACTTTATGAACCGGGTCGGCATCGAAGATAGCTGCGGCCGTCAAAGCGTGCCCCGCCTCGTGATAAGCGGCGATTTCTTTTTCTTTTTTTGAAAGAATATGGCTTTTTCTTTCCGGCCCCAGCATTACTTTTTCAATCGCATTCGTCAAATCGCTTTGCCTCGCTTCTTTCCTGTTTTCACGCGCCGCCAAAATTACCGCCTCGTTCACGATATTTTGAAGATCCGCGCCGGAAAGTCCGGGCGTTCTCTCGGCAATCCGGCGGAAATTGACGTCTTTGGCTATTTTTTTCTTTTGGGCGTGAATCTTTAAAATTTGTTCGCGATCATTCAAATCCGGAAGATCCACCACTATCCGCCGATCAAAACGGCCCGGCCGCAGAAGCGCCGGATCTAAAATATCCGGCCGATTCGTGGCAGCCAAAACGATTACTTTTTCATGCGGTTCAAAACCGTCCAATTCCACTAAAATTTGGTTTAGAGTCTGTTCCCTTTCATCATGTCCGCCGCCCAATCCCGCGCCGCGATGCCGGCCAATGGCGTCAAGCTCATCAATAAAAATAATGGAAGGCGCGGCTTTTTTTGCCATTAAAAAAGTGTCTCGAACGCGGCTCGCGCCCACGCCCACGAACATTTCCACGAATTCCGAACCGGAAATATGAAGAAATGGGACATATGCTTCGCCCGCCACCGCCCGCGCCAGCAAAGTTTTTCCCGCGCCAGGCGGCCCCATTAAAAGCGCGCCTTTGGGAATGCGCGCGCCGATTTCCAGAAATTTCTTGGGATTCTTTAAAAATTCCACCACTTCCATCAATTCTTCTTTGGCTTCTTTAACGCCGGCCACATCGTTAAAAGTCACTTTTTCTTTAGCGTCATCGGGCATAACCATCCGCGCCTTTGATTGGCCGAAACCGAACGCCTGAATGTTGGCGCGCTGAACCTGCTTGGCGGTCAGCCAGAAAAAACCGGCGATAATCAAAAACGGCAGAAGAAAAGGAAGAATTGCGCCCAGCCAAAACCAAAAGCCGGACGGCTCTTTAATTTCCACTTCCAGCTCTGCCAACTGCTTTTGAGTTACGCCATAATTCAAGAGAACCTCGGAAAAAACAGCTTCGGATTCTTTTTTTACCTTGAATTCTTCGTTATTTTTCAAAAGAATTTCCAAATCATTTCCTTTAATCGTCACTTTCTTCACTTCTTCGGCCCTGATTTTTAAAGCCAGTTCGGAAAAAGAAATTTCTTTCGTCTCTTTGAATTGCCCGGCCAGCGAAGCGTAAAGTCCGGCCAAAGTGAAAAAAATCAAAATGGCGAAAAAAATATTTTTGCCGAAAGAATTTCCGGCAAAGAAATTTTTAAACTTTTTCATTTTTGGCATTTTTGGTTTTTTAATTCTCATTTCGGGGTTCATTTTTTAAATTATACATAAAAAAGCAAAAAAATAAAACCCCCACACCTATCGTTTAAGTGTGAGGGTTGTTCAAAGCAGATGCAGCGCTTTTGCCAGCGCCATCCTATCTTCCATGCTCTCTTCCAATCTTTTTTTGCCCTCTGCTTTGCTGTTTCATCTTCATATTTAACTTAATATTGAATACTTCTTTATCCTTTCTTTGCTATTTACTGTTTCAACTTTTCTGCCGCAGAAACCGCTCTTTTTCTGAGAGCGATCAATTCCTTTCCTAATTTAAAACCCTTTATTATGTAGGCTTCACCACCATATATTATAATGGTGGTTTTAGGAAATCTTTCCCGCGCCTCTTGGAAACTTAAAGAATGTTTTTCTATGAATGATAGAAAAACACCTTTTTTCAATATAACATTCAAATCTCCAAAATGTTTTCCTTCAATGGTTCTTTTTAAGAGCAACTCATACTCCACATGCTGCTTGAGCCCGGGCATCTGGTTGTAAATGCTTTGAATTTTACTGTCTATCTGCTTTATCTGCCCGGAAACCTTTTCCTTTACAGGAGATGTGCCTTTTATCTTTAATAATGCCCTTTCCAATTCTAATTTCTTCTGCTGCATCTCAATTATGGCATGTCCAACTGTAATCTTCCTCTCCATGTAATTCCTGTGTTCTTCTCGTATTTCCTTTTCAGAGAGTAAAGGAATATCGGCCAGTAATGCATCAACATCAATCACCGGCCCGGATATCGTGGCCCTTAATTGATTGATTTTTTTCTCCTCTATCTTTTTTCCCAAATCTTTTAAATCTTTCACAACAACTAAATTTGGCTTCGCCATTTTAGCCTCCTTAATTTCCTTCACGCGAGCGTGAAAAAAATAAAAAAAATGTTAACAATTAGAAAGCACAAAATATGCTTCCTTATTAAAAAATATCAAAGTCCTGACAATTTTTTTCTTTATACCATAAGTAGAAAAAAAATGCAATAGTCAAACACTCTATTCCGGCGGCTAGCTACTTTCCCCTAAAGAGTATCATCGCCTCAACCGTGTTTCACTTCTGAGTTCGGAATGGGATCAGGTGGGGCCACGGCGACGAGCCACCAGAACAGAATGTTTGATTCTAAAAAAATAAATCGAAAATTCACAGATTTTCTAACGGGATTATGATTATTAGTACTCCTCGGCTAAACGCGTTGCCGCGCTTACACCTAGAGCCTATTAACGTGGTAGTCTTCCACGAATCTATGATTCCTAATCTTAAGGTGGGCTTCCCGCTTAGATGCTTTCAGCGGTTATCCCGTCCTGACTTAGCTACCCAGCAGTGCCGCTGGCGCGACAGCTGGCAGACCAGAGGTCAGTTCTTCTCGGTCCTCTCGTACTAGAGAAAACTCCCCTCAAGAATCAACGCCTGCAGTAGATAGGAGACCAACCTGTCTCACGCATATTATTCATTTATTACTAAATGTATGGACTATACCATCTTCTTTCAGTCTGAAAGAAGATCGACGTGTTAGCCGCCCTTAAATAGGACGACTCTTCGGCTTTGAGCCGAAAGTCTCTACGGGGTTAATGTGCGTTTCTTTCTTTTCTTAGAATAATTTAATTCCCGAAAAGAATCTATTAATTTCATCAAAATTTCAAAATCTTGCCTATTTTTAACTTTCTTTTTTTGTTTGAGAATTTTTATCATCAACTCCGCTTGTTTTTTCTTTAAAATAACAAATGGTTTGACGATCCGCAGAAATTTCAGAATATTATCAATTCTATTAATTGTATATTCCAAAATTCCGTCTTTTCTTGTCCTGATATAACCGAGGTTAATCAGTGAACAAAGTTCTTCAAACACAGATCGTTCTTTGGCGGATTGGAAAAGTATAATATACGGCGCAACCTGAAACCCATACCTATAATCGGTATTGGGCTTCAAACGCACATAAATACTTCCATCACCGTCCAAGAATCCGGCAAGATATGCTCTTTTTACTGACGAAATAGACTTTATCATACACACAACTTCCCTCGGTATTATCCTAACATACGACAGGTTATATCACAAGTATATTAGGACTTCACCGATATGAGTCGATTTCTTATTCCAATTTCATGGAATAAGGTTTTCTTTTTTAATTTTTAATTCAGAAAACTGCATTCCGATGTCGCCATCGGAAGCCGCCAAATTGACGGTTTGAACCCAACTCACGTACCTCTTTAATTGGCGAACAGCCAAACCCTTGGGAGCTTCTTCACCCCCAGGATGAGATGAGTCGACATCGTATATTTTTCCATTATTACTAATGGTATGGACTATATCTTCTTCCTTCCGCGACAATCAAATCGCGACGAGGAGTTGGCATTTTAATGTTTCTTAATTGAAACATTCTCTGCTTTCGCATCAGTCTCTACGGGGTCATGACCAACTTATATTGCATTGAGGGCGCCATATGCGGCGCGATAATATCCATAAATACCTTAATGCTTTCTTTTAAGATTCTTACGCGATAATATTTTTTATCTTTACAGAACGGTTAAGTCATTATGCTGTTTTGTAAAGAATCTATACGCATGACGACCACTATTAGTTGTTCTTTCTTTTGGAGCAGATTCACAAATTCTTTTCAATTTATTGAATTTGTAATCAACATAATCTTTTGCTTTTATGGAATGATTTATTTCCAAAAAAGCATCGGATCTGCCGGGTATAATTCTCATATACCCGTCTCCCAAAAGAGAACCGACTATAATGGATCGTTCAAGTTTGGTCAGACTTCCCACGGTATTGTCCATGACTATATCATAGCATGGAGTTCACCGTTATAAGCCAATATTTTAATCAAAACACATTCTCCTAAATATGCTTGATTTTGGCTGCGCGATTTCTCGCGACGCACCCCGATATGTTAAGGTGCCGAACACCGCCGTCGCTATGGACGCTCGGGCGGTACCAGCCTGTTATCCCCGGAGTAGCTTTTATCCGTTAATCTTTCGCGGCATCTAGTGCCTGCGATCGGTTCACTATGCTCCGCTTTCGCGCCTGCTTGGAATGTCCTCCTCGCAGTCAAGCCAGCTTGTGCCATTACACGACCAGCGCGATTTCCATCCGCGCTTAGCTGACCTTAATAGGCTCCTCCGTTACTTTTTAGGAGGAGTTCGCCCCAAACAAACTGCCTGCCAAATACTGTCTCAATCGGGTTTCCTTTTTGGTCTCCGATTGGTTAGATTTTAAATCCTAAAAGACGGGTGTTTCATTGGCGGCTCCATTTCGCCCGAGAGCGAAATTTCAAAGCCTACCCGCTACGCTACGCATCCAGAATTTAAAGCCAATATCAAGCTGCAGTAAAGCTTCCGGGGTCTTTTCGTCTAACTGCAGGTAACCGGCATCTTCACCGGTATTGTATTTTCACCGGGCGAATCCCCGAGACAGTCCCCCAGTCGTTACGCCTTTCGTGCACGTCGGAACTTACCCGACAAGGAATTACGCTCAAACGANNGCGTTCTCTATGTCGCCATAGAGTTCGGACTATATCTTCCCCGCCTAAACGAGGTTTAGCGTATAGTCTCTGAGGATTTTAAAAATCGCGAAGTTTTCTTTCTATTCAATGCCGGCAAACTTTTTTTTCCCTGAGTTATTACAAACTCCGGAAAAATTTGCCAACCGCTTTTCGTAGTTTTATTTTTTATAAAACTCACCGAAAAACATCCTTCGCCGTCGGTAAAACCGGCAATCCAATTTGCGATTTTTAATCTTTCCTGCTGATTGTCTGCACTGGACATATTTTCACAATGGAAATTATTCTATGGAATAATTTTACCATAGTAATGCCAGATTCTTAAAGATTTTATCCACAGACTTTCCAGCATATAGCTAAATTTTACTAAGGCAGCTTTTATCCTACCTTAGGACCATTATAGTTATGGCCGACATTGACGAGGGCTTATACCAACCAGCCTAAATAATAAATTAATTAGACCATCGGTATTTGACCTTCTCGCATTGGTCAGGCGTCACCCCCTATACATCCTCTTACGAGTTCG
>JACPLO010000006.1 GCA_016186495.1 Candidatus Niyogibacteria bacterium | reverse complement strand
TCAACATGTCAAAAAGGGTATAAGTAAAATCACTTACGGGAGTTTCTTGCATAATGGATACCAAACTTGCAACTGATTTTAACACGAATCTGTGGCTTGAATTTAGGACTTTTCCGGGTTGCCTCAACCAATCTAATACCTCTTTACCTATCTCTCGTTTCTTTTCTTCACTCAAAGAATCCGTATTTGTGAGCAAGTTTAGCCCCGCTTCTTGAGAAGCTGGAGTATCTGATTTTAGGAGGGCTTTTATTTGATTGACTACTTGGTCTTTCAAATCTGCCGGGTCATTCTTGCTTAGTTGGCTCGGCAAGTAATCATAAATCAAAATTTGTTCGCCAAACGGCATTGATGGAAGCTTGCCGAGTAAGTTTCTTACAGCCGCCTGCCTATCGGGTAGGTTATCACCGAGTTTCTTTAGAAAGTTTAAGCTATTTACGCCTTTCTGATTGATAAGGTTTGTAATAAGTTCAACCTTTTTACTTTTATCTGCTCTTTTATAAATTATATCTAAAAAGATGTCGTCCCCCATACTTTTCTTTGAGAGAGATTGGAAGAAATCATTTATAAATCTTTCAGCAGTTTCTTTTTGCCAGTAATCCAAAACTTCTTCGACTTTAGGCGCGGACGCTTGTTGGCAATAAGTGTTTATGAGATTATTGAGTTCGGTTTTTTGAGCGTCCGGTGCAGAAAAATAAAGCCAACGGAGATTGTTAACAAGTGAGGTGCGATTATCCCAACTTCCAATACTATTAAAAGCTTGGATAAATTGTTTAATCAGTTGTATTTTTACTCCGTCATCAACATTATTTAATTCATCTTTAAATTTACTAAGAATTTCCCCAACACCTTTCATAAAGGTTTCTTTTTCTGCTCGAAAATCTGGGTGGTCGGATGTTTCTTTCTGGACTAGCTCGGTAACTTTTTGTAGTAGCGCGCCGAGTTTCTTCTTTTTGAGAATAAACTCCTTGAATTGAAAAATTGTTTTCGTATCTTTGAGGAAGGTTTGTTGATTGATATTCGTAATGAATTTTTCAAAAGCTTGAGGCGTTATAAAATCTTCTTGTTCCTTTAATTTTTCAAATAAAGAAATTATCTCAAAGTTGGTTGAGAAGTGTTCATCAACAGATTTGGAAATCTGTATGCGAGTATCACTATCAATAAGGTTAACATTCTGTTTAAGATTTATGAGTATGTCCTTAACCAGTTTTAATCTATCGGGGTCGGGTTTACGCGTTTCTTCGTTGTCTAAAGCTAACGCATAGCGCTTAATTAACGGCTTGCGGAATTGAGAGTCCAATTTCTCTTTAGTTAAGAGATTGGTAAAAATGAGATTTGTGGGAAGCTTAACGAAGAATTGCCACAAGTCAGTGTCTAGTGTCCGTGCTAATGTTTCAAAATATAGTTTCTTTTGAGTGGTAATTTTTAATTCGTCAAAAACTTCTAAATGTGTAGTAAATATATTCCTCAATAAATCTTTTTGGCTACGATATTTCTGAAGTAAAAGTTGCACAAAATCTACAACGGCAGGCTTGTTTTCCTCCTTTTGGATTACTTCTTTTGCCCTTTCTTTATTACTCTCAACTAAAGCAATCGTTAAACCAACGGAATCAGTTAATTGTCTCGAAATAGCCGGTTCTTTAAAGTATATAAATGGCTCTGCGTTATCAACAGAAATTCGGCTCGTGTTAAGCATAAAATCTCGGAGTTCATTTTCATCGCCTTCTCCTAAAATATTTTCCGGCTCAAACCATTTGTCTTTCAATCTCCGGTAGGCCTTGGGGTATTTCTGTTTTAGAACAAGAACTTTAGCAAGATAGGGAATATTGTCTTTTATTCTATCCCATACTTCGGTTTTGGAAGCCAACACCAATGCTGAAATAAGATTATTTATAAATTGTTTTATTTCACGCGGATTATTTGGAAAAGCACTTCCAATAACAAACACTACATCTTCTTGTTTTAGTAGTTCCTTTATTTCTCCAGTATCTTCAACAACTTTTTCAATGAAGGCATGTAAATCTGCTTCAATAAATTCCGGCATCCAAATAATGACATTAAACAATTTTCTTAAATACTCCGATGGGTCAAATGACTCACCTTGACTGCTTTCTTGATTGATCTGTTTACCGTAGAATGTTTTTATTTGGTTAATAATTGCATCTGAATCACACGGAACTATAAAAGTTATACTCGTCGCACATTTTGAATCAATCTTTGGGTCCAGGAAAGTTTTTATCGTAGAAAGAATTTTTATTGCAGTATCACCCTGAACCCTGTCAATATTATCAAAAACAATGACTATCTTTTTATTTACTTTTTCTATAATCTTCTGAAAAAGTAGCTCAAATTGTTCGGGAGAATTAAGGCGTTCTTCTTTTTCCACCCTCGTTTTAATTGTGGAAAGAGGATTTAATGATTCCATAAATCTGCTCACATGGCGTTCCCATATTTTTGTAAATAGTGGCACCAGAAAGAATGCGAGCAATGAAAAAGAACCTATCACCGCGGCGAAGTTTTTTATCCCTTGAATTACAATATTTCTATTACCAAATAGTAAATCTAGGGCAATCCAAACTACTAACAGCAAAAGTGATGCAAAGAATAACCAGTTCTCTTTGAATAGCGATAAAATCTTTTTTGGCCAATGCTTTATTTTGATTTCATCTGTAATTTTAATATGCTCATTTATTTCAATGGTTTTATATATTGAATCTAAAATAGAAACATCGATCTGTTCTCCTTGTTGATTCAAGAAATCAACCAATTTAATTAAAAAGATTCTCCTAAGGGTGTCGTCTTGATACTTCCATGCGTCAAAAACAAACATGGGGCGCTTTAACTTATTTCTGATCATTTCGATAATAGTACTTTTGCCAGTACCCCACTTGCTGAAAAGTCCGATCGTGTGAACGCAGGACTCATTTTCCAATATCTCTTGCACTGCAGGTGCAATTTTTTCGTGGTAGAAATCAGAAGCCCCCTCGTTCGTTTTGCTTAGGGGTTCGTCTTTCAAGAATTTAAATTTCAATTTTCCGGTCATAATATAAAAACAATGTTATTGTGATTTTTCTACAATTTTAATATCCTCCGGGGTGAGGGTGTAGAGTTTATAGACGAGCTGGTCAATTTGCTTTTCGTAGTCGCGGACTTTTGCTTGTTTCGTGGAATTTTCTAAATAGTCGCTGTCTTTAGTAATGGCGAGGATTTTATTAACCAAATCGATAAATGGTTTTTGACTTTTTTTGTCGGCATCTACTATTGGAAGTTGTTCAATGGTTGATTTATTTATTGCAAGGTATCCACCAGCAAGATGTTTGTCTTTAAAATTTACTTTTAGAAAATGGCTCAGGTATTTACTATTCAGCAAAGCCAAAATAAATTTAGGATCGAAGCCGTTAAAAGTATATATAGCATAAACACCAATACCGATAGCTAATGATTTCTCCGTGTAAGTTGCCTCAATCTCCTTCGTCATTCCAGCAATAATTATCTTTGGACTTCCCCAGAATGACCATTTGCTCCCAGCTATAACCTTCTTATCATAATTAATGAACGGGTGTTCAAATTTCTTTTTCAAAAACTGAACATGTGAGAACTTAATATGATATCTGTCGATAGAACCGCTCACAACAAAGGGCATGCTCTGTTCCGAACGGTGCTCTGATTCCACGATTAATTTCTTGATTTGTTGAGCCTGAAAACCAGTTGTGCCAGACCCAACTTTCAGCCCAAGATTTTTTATTGTTTGAAACCTTGATTTGATTTTTTCGCGAACCCTTAAATCATCTTTGAGTTTAAGATCGTCTAAATTCTCAACCTCGTATTCGATAACATCATTAACATGCTGACGATTTCCTAAAATGATTATTGGGTATACCCCAGTATCACCAAATACCCCAAGATTTGAGACAATGACTATTTCCTTAAGTCCACTGGCTTTAAGCGTTTCTCTAACTTTAGCCGCGTAGTCAGAAACTAAAAATTTATTAGGGATGATCCAAGTAAAGATAGCTTTATCGCTTGATATATCTAAACCTCGTAACAGAAAAACGACATATAGATCAAAGGCACCTCTTACTTGGGTGTACTTTTTCCTATAGATTTCCCTAATCTCTGGATCATCTTGATTGTGTACGGCAGAAACATAAGGAGGGTTTCCAATCACCACATCAAAACCGCCTTTTTCTTCAAAGACATCAATAAACTCCAGCTTCCAGATAAAGAAGGGTTTTTCTTTTTTGGGATTGTGCAAACTCTCCAACGCTTTTTGGATGTTTGCGCTTGAACCGAGCCATTTGCTGAAACCGGATAAATACTGCTTGCGACTTTTTTCATCAAGCATATTTGCCCTTGACTCTGCTTCTTTCTTTTGCGAAGCAAGGTCTCGATACCTTTTTTGCAAAGCCGTGCCAATCAGCCAATCTTTTATATCATTGATCTCTTTTCGTTTTTTTAGCTTTTCTTTATCGTCGTGAATGCTGAAATACTCTTTAACCTTCTTTCTTAACGCTTCAACCTTTTTATCTTTTTCCGGATCGGTCAGCAAAGACGCCTGCGTTTCTTTTTCGCCATTATAGAACTTTATTCCCTCAAATTCCTCCAAAAGCGAATTGCCGCACATCAGGCGATAATCAAGGTTCGGAAGTGGCTCAATATCCTCAAGATCATAATCTACGACCAGCGCAAGCCAAAGCCGTAATTTAGCTATTTCGATGGCGCCGGGGTCAATGTCCACGCCGTAAATGCAGTTTTGTATGGTCTCACGCTTCAGCTCGTATTCTTTCTTTTGCGGAATTAAATGATGATCCGGAGTTGTTTGCAAAAATATCCGAAGCTTCACGATCATGTTAAGCATGCCCACAAGAAACGCGCCGGAGCCGCATGCCGGATCGCACACCTTTATATTTGCCAGCAAATCGTCCAATTCTTTCCACTGGCCAGGCGTAAAACTCTCGCCTTTTTGCTTTTTGAAATTTTCAAAGCTTTCGGAATAGAAAATATAGTTCCGGATGTTTTCCTCCGTGATATTGGAATGATTGGAAACAAGATAATTGACCAGAGATTCACGGCACATGTAGTAGACGATCTCACGCGGAGTGTAATAGGTGCCCTTGCCCTTGCGCAGGTTTTCGGGAAGCAAGTTCTCAAATACTTTACCGAGCATTTCCGGATCAACGGCGATTTCTTTGTCGTCCGGACTTTCTTCTTCAACGGTAAAGTTATAGCGCTCAAAAACATCAAAAATAGATTGAAATATTTTGTTGTCCAGATACATCAAGCTGTTTTTCCAATCGTATTCGGCCTCAAATAGGCCGCCATTTAGAAACGGAATTCTACTCCCAAAATCCTTTGAAAAACTGGGGTCGGCAGAATCTCTATGCGCGTTATTCAGGGCGTTATAAAAAAGCTTTTCCAAGTAATCGTTGTAAAAATTCGCTTTTTTGATAATCGCTTCTTTATAGATATTACCCATAAAGTTTTTATCTCCTTCGCCCCATTTCTTTCCGGCCGGCACCCCAATCCATCCTTTCTTTTGTATGAAGTAGAGAAAAACTATTTGCCCGAGCAGTTTTTTGGCAAAGTTTTCCGTATTGATATAGTTTTTTGAGGCCTCATTGAGGAAGGTGTGATTTTTGGAAAGGTCCTCCATTAAGCTGTCGAAAAGCTTTCTGTATTCCAGATAGAACTCCTTAGTAACTTTCTCAACCGAAAAGGCGTCTTTTACTTTTTCCAGAGTTGAAAAATCTCCATCGCCCACTCTCTGCAGGAATGTCTTATTGGTTAATTCTTTACTGACGAAGTAAGTAAATCGACGGAAATTGCTCCATTCACGCTTTGTACCAACCGCTTCCGGATACACCAAGCTAAAGCGGAAGTTCCCGCTCTTATCATAAAAAATAAAAATTCCGGCAGAATATACCGAAAGCTCTCGCAATATCTTTTTGGCTTTTTCGTATTGCGCCTTCTTACCAGATCGCTCGCTTAAATCCTTGATAACTCTTGCGCTCGCTACCAATAGCCGCTGTGATCCGGAAAATTCAATCTGCCCCAGCTTAACAAATTCAAAAAAATCGGCGTCGTCATATTGCGAGAGCCGTTCATCGCTGGGGCGAAAATTTCCTTCCGCCCGGGTTTTAAGCCGGAAAAACTGCGAAAACTCCTTTATACCGGAGGACTCAATAATTTCTTCGAGCTTAGTTCTTGGCATAGGAAATTAATCTCGGACATTTTCAATAGCGACAATAACTTCGCTTTGCATGCTTCCGAGTTTTTGCTTAACTTTATCCAAATAATCAGCACCGAGATCGTTTTTCAACTTATCGAATTCAGCGATGGTTTTGCTGATATCTTTCTCCTCCGGCGCGACAGTGCTTAAATTGGCTATTCGCCGCAGGGTGAAATCTGGAAGCGTCTTGTAATCAATAATGTCTTCAAATAACATCCTCGCAAAAGACAGGTGGCGATCAAATCCAGCCGGAGGACTATTCAGTAATGTGTCGAGATTATTACGCGCCCTGTTTTCCAAACTTACCGCGCCCGGAACTTGTTTTACCTGCAACTTGAATTCTTTAACCTTTATATAATTATTCCAAAAAGAATCACTTAACCTTTTTTGCGGTTCGTCTTTGCCGCATTCTATTTTAGGATAGGCAAGCTCAAATGGCGGCTCATCAACTTGTTCGCCGCTTTCCGTAGTGCGGACATAAAATCCCAGCCCCTTCTTGATAAACACCGAGAGCAAATACTCATCATTTCCTTTCGCAACCTTTACGCGGGCCGGCAAGCTTTTTATTTTCTCAATTACTTCAGGGTTATTGTCGGCAATCTTGGCAAACGCAGAGCGAATTTTGGTTTGGAAACTTTCCTCTTCAACGCTTTCCGGATTTACCATAATCTTTTGGAATAGCTTTGCCGCTGTCGGTTCCTCATCCGGTTCAAAGATTTTTGCATCCTCGCCAAGAGTATTGTGAATCAGAAACATCTTTTGGGCGGCGATCTCCCTGCTCCTTACATACTCTGATCCCTTCAAGGTCGGGAAGAAATTAAATATGAAAAGCTCATTGAAAACTTTTTTGCCAATACGGTTAATACGGCCCACCCTTTGAATAACTTTTGTCGGGTTCCACGGAATATCGTAGTTGATGATTGCGCCTGCGCGGTTAAGATTGAATCCTTCAGAAATCTTATCGGTGGCCAAAAGGATTTGGTAGTCGTCTTTTTGTTGTTTGTAGCTCGCGTCAAAATTCTCCACGATGCTTGTAATTGTAGAATTAGACCAGTTATCGGCAATAGATAAAATCTTGCCCGGAAAAGTAGCTTCCAGCTTTTCTTCAAGGTATTTTGCCGTGTCTGAATATTCCGTAAAAATCACTATCTTCCGATTTGGTTCGGAGATGGGATGTTCCGCAGACATCAATGACCGCATTTCCGCAACGAGCTTGTCGAATTTCGGGTCCTCGTCCACCAACCTTAATGTCTTTAGCGTGTCGAGAAGCTCTCCAAAAAGCTTTTTATCCGATTCGATGTCCCGCAAAAATTGTTCTTTAAGCTTGAAATCGCCAACCTCATAGATTTTATATGATTTCGGATACTTGCCCTCTCCCAATTTTTGCTCATATTCTTCAAGCTGTTTATCAATCTCGTCTATATCCTCCTCATAAATATTGTCCATTAATTTTCTATCCAGAATGAATTTGCCGCCGGAGTTCTCAATAAACTTTTGAACCTTATCCGTAATTTTATAGAAATTCTCTATACTTCTGGAGAACGCACCGAAAGAGCTTTCAAATCTTTTAACCAACAACCGCCTCATGAAATCAAACAAGTTTGACTGCATGAGGAATTCTCGGTTTTTCTCTAGGTCTTTTTCTTCAAATTCATCTTGCCCGGACTCATAGTAGAATGGCCTGTAAATGGCGCCGGTAAATCTGCGGCTTTCTTTGTCATCCCCAAAATATATTTTTGTTATGCTGTCATAAAAATCCAACTGCTTATCTGTCATTTCAAAAAACAGCTCTTTGGGATCTTTAACTTCGGACAAATCATAAACCTCTTTTGAATAAACGGGGTCTTTTTTGAGGTCAATGCGGTTGCGGCGAATAAGAACCGGCTCTATAACTTGACGGATGCTATTTGAGAGATAACGAACCCGCTCCTTGAGCTTGTCCGCCTCAATTTTTTTCTCACCGAACATAGCTTCATAGTCAGCGGCTGCGCGACTTCGTTTCTGTTTATCCGGAGATTTAAAGTCCTTTCTAATGCCGGACAGTTTTTTGAACGCGCTGTTATATGATCTAAAGCGGCTTGCCAAGTCATCATCCAAGCTGATTTTTGATTTTCCGGGCACTACGAATAACTTCAGCAGAGAAAAAATGTCGGCCGGAGTATTGCTGAATGGTGTCGCCGAAAGCAAAATAACAATTTTATCCCGGCATATATTGCTCAATGCCTCATACGCCTCCGTATCCTGATTTCTAAAGCGGTGAACCTCGTCCACGATAATAACTTCGTATTCATTATTCTCTTTTACCAGCTCCAGCGTCCGTTCAAGATTTTCGAGACCACATGCGCGTATCTCCCAGTCGTGAAGCTCAAAATCTTCTTTATATTTTTTCCAGCCGGATTTTTTATTTTCATCGCCAATAAGTCCCGGCGGACAGATAATCACCCCTCGTTTGCCCAAACTCTTGGCGATTAAAGAAGCAACTATGCTTTTGCCCAGGCCCACGACATCAGAAACAATTAAGCCATTGGGCGTGTCTGGGCTATTAATGATATTAAGCGCCTGCGAAACGGCATCGAGCTGGTACTGGTACGGCTTATATCCCTTACGCTCAAGCAATTCTTTGACGCTCTCCTTCACTCTTTGCTGACCTTGCACATCGAGATAATTTTTTAGCACGAATGCGAAAGCCTCAAAGGGAGTGATATCGGCAATAAGCGTTTTATTTTCAACTAAATTGATTAATCTGTCCCGATAAGTGGGTATTTCCGTAATGGGCACGGCCTCGTTCCAATTTCTTTCAAAATAATCGTTTGCTTCTTCGGTTCCGTGATCACTGATTTCAACATTAAATTCATTCTGCGTGGAAAGTCCGGAACGCGTTAAGTTGCTACTGCCCGTAATCAAAACGGATTTTTTGAGCGACCTTAGCTCGTCTTTGATGTTAAAAATATAAAGTTTGTCGTGATGCGGCTTTAGGGTTTTGCGGATTCTTAATTTTCCGGACTTTATAAGTTCCAAATAAAACTTCACCCGTTCGTAAAATTCCCTCGTGTCAAATTCATCGGAGTTAATCGATTTTGCGATTGAATCAAAGAACTTTTCCACCTTCTCCCTATCTGTGATATTCGTGTTTGGGTCCGGATACTCAATTAAGCCGTGAATGGTTTTGTCGGTATTAAGCCCAACTAAAACATCCATCTGAAACGAGGGGTTGTTTTTTAACGCCTCGTATAATTCGTCTATGCCGGAAAAATAGAAAAAACCGACAAGAAATCTCAATTCCTTGCTACTTTTAATAAGCTCGGCAATTCTTTGCTTGAGCTGCTTATTCTTTTCGTTTGTAATAAATGTTAGATCGGAATTCATATTCATTTTCATATTTCATCTTTGGTTTCGACTTATAATTTCTTGTATCTTGTGCCGCGGCCGAGGCCGATTCTTTCGAGCAACTTTAATTCAACCAAGCGTGAGAGCGCCTGTTTTATGGTAACTTGCGGGATTCTGCCTTTGAGTGTTTTGTCTATTTCCGAAACGCCAAGAGTGTCTTTAGTGTCGAATAACCGATAAATTTCCAATTGTTTTTCGGAGAGTAGTTTTTCCGGCTGATCCGCCTCCATAATCTTCTTTGCCCGATTTGCTTGTTCAATCAAAACATCCAAAAAGAAACTCACCCATGCCGCAATATCTTCATTGTCGGTTTTATGCGTTTTTTGAGTTGCTCGAAGCGCGAGATAGTATTCAGTCCTTTTTTCCTCAATAATTTCTTCCATAGAAACATACGGCACATACGAGTAATCGGATTTCAAGAGCAAGAGATTCGTCAGCGCGCGCGAAAGACGCCCATTGCCGTCTTGAAATGGGTGAATTGCCAAAAACTCAAAAATGAAATTTGCAATCACGAGCAGGGGGTGAGGTTCTTTCTTCTCCAACTGCTCGTTCGTCCAGGCCAAAATCTGTTCCATTTCCGGCTTTACAAGATATGATGGGGTCGGCTTAAATAAAACTACGATTTCACCTTTTTCATTTTTGGTTGTTACGGCGTTATCAGTTGCTTTATATTTACCTCTATGGCTTTTATCTTTTTTGGCAAAATGTAGCATAATATCGTGGAACTGATAAATCTGGTTTTCTGAAAGCTTAAGCGTTTTCCAATTGTCGAAAATTCTGCCCAAGAGATCGGCGTAGCCGGCATTCTCTTCCTCATCTCTGCCTTTTGGCGGTTTGGATTTCAAACCACGCAAAAGACGCGCGACTTCTTCATCGCTCATTTTTGCGCCCTCAATACGAGTAGATGCGCCGGTGCTCGTAATGATGACTGAGGCCTTAAGGCGCCCCAAAATCTGTGGGCTTAGCCGTAGGCTTCCTTGCCAGAGACCCTTGAATTCATCAATCTTGGCGATCTTGCTTAAAATCTCTGTTGTAAATTTTATTCTTTTGTTGAAGCGGTTTTCTGCCATAAATTTATTAGCTATTAACCGGATATAGTTAACTATATACAATTATATACGATAGTATTTAAAGAGTCAACAGGCCTTAATCGTATATAACGACTATAGCGGATTATATCCGAATATAGCCGAAAAATGAGCATGAATATGAAAATGGAAAATCAATATAAAACCGAGCGAGTTATATGTCCTTGCGATCATTTTAGAAAAGTCAGGCGGAAATCATTCCGATAGCTTGCTTTTCCACCTGTCACCAATAGGATGGGACAATGAAGTTTTAATAGGATATTTGATTAGAATTTCAAAAAAGTTCGGCTTCGGGTTTAAAAATTTAACCTGCAGAATAGATTTATGGGACGACATTCTTCCGCGAGTGTACGAAAAAATGCAGCTCGTTATTAAGGAGAATCCGCAAAGTGAATGCGCCAAGCGTCAAAAGCGTTTTTTTGAAAATAAATTTTCGGTGACAGATATAGAACAGGAGCTCTCTACTATTACTTTTGATGATGCGCTTGATAAAATACTTGGCGATGGCCAGTCTCTATTTGATGCCATTGCCTTTGATTTAGATGTAGATCAAAAATCAAAAGAGAAAATTGGGAAATACCTTTCAGAATACTTAAAGAAATTTATTAAGGATGATTTGGTCGTAATGTCCGAAGGGGCCGACATCGATAAAAAACTTACTGAGAGTACTATCGGATCGTCCAAAAATGTTTATACTTTTGATATTGAAGCGGCTCTGGCCTACGCCATTGCCTTTATTCGCGATCTTGGCCGGCAGTGGTTTGATTTGCCGGCCGAAATTCGCCCGCGGTTCCAGAAATTAATCTTTCCGGACGGAATTCCGTACACGAGAAATAAAGGTTTTGGAACCGCGAAATTGTCAGTAATCTTCGAGCTTAATCAGCAATCTCACGGCTCGAAGTATCATACAGTGGACCTACCGAGAATCGAACTCGGATCTTATCCATGCCATGGATATGTTTTGCCACTAAACTATAGGCCCGGATATTCATCTTTATACTTAAATTTTAAGTGTGGTGTTTATTAATCTTATTCTAAATTTCAGCTTAAAACAATGCCGCTTGATCGGAAAAATCTTTTTTTTCTCCTTCTTTGAAAATTTTTACCACGCCGTATTCGCCGTCATAACCGGGCCGGATTTCAATATTTCCCAGCCGAAGCCGCCGCAAAGCCTCGGCAATCTTTTTTTCGCCGATTTTTTCCAATTGTTCTGGCTGAATTTCCAAAAGAATTTTAAGCTCATTGCCGAATTTTTTAATCAGTTCTTCATATTTAGCTTTTACTTTTTTGGAAGCCGGCCCCACTTCCATTGCTTCGCCGATAACTTCATCTAAAGGCACGGCGCGGTAATATGGGACGCGCGTTTCAAAGGAACAGTAATAATTTTGGTTGTCAGGAATTTTCTTCCGGTCCGCCAGTTTATCCGTTCGGTTGAGCACGCCGACTACGACTGGTTTTTGGCATTTCGGGCAGATGCTTTTGTGTTTTTTAGTTTCTTCCGGCGGCCAGACAATGCCGCAAGCGCGATGGCCGTCGTAATGGTATTTTCCTTCTTCGGGAAAAAATTCAACGGTGGCGACAAATTTTTCCCGCGCTTTTTCGTTTTCCGCCCGTTTTTTCGGCGCGCCGCTTTTAATCGCTTCCATAACGCCGCTGTAAGAAAGTTCGGTGTTTAAGATATTGGCTTCGCGGCCGATGCGCTGAAGGCTGTGCGAGTCGGAATTAGAAATAAGCGCTAGATTATCAAGCGCGGAAAGCCGCCAATTCATCGCCGGATCGCTGCTTAATCCCGTTTCTCCGGCAAAAATTTTACCGCTCATTTTGCCGAAACATTCCTCAAGTGAATCAAAACCGGACATTGAGCCGAAAAGCGAAAACCAGGGCGTCCAAATATGGGCGGGAATTATAGCCGCTTCGGCATTAACGTTAAAAACGATTTTAGCCAGTTCTTCGGCATCTAATCCGAGAATCGGTCGGCCGTCAGATTTAATGTTTCCCCGCAAGGAAAGTTGATTATTTATTTTTTCGGCGGTTTCCAGATCAGGCGAGAAAATAATATTGTGGATGCGGCGAGTTTTGCCATTTTTTTTATAAATACTGGAAATTTCCACGCTTAAAAGAAAACGAGTTTCCGCCCGCGTTCTTTTTATGGTTTCCCGCTTCAATTCTTTTTTTAATCTGAAAAGTCCCGGTTCTGCCGGCTCCAGTTTTTCTTTTATTTCGCGAAACCATTGGGGATGGGTGAAGTCGCCCGTGCCCATTACCAGAATTCCTTTATTATCCGCCCAGCGGTCAAGTTCTTCCAAACACATTTCTTTGCTGGTGGCTCGGGAAAATTTGGAATGAATATGAAGATCAGCGATGAATTTCATCTGTCCTCGGGAGGAATCGGTCACAAATAATTTGCTTCGCAAATTTTTGCGACCCCGCCTCGCTTGTTCTGCTTCGCAGAACATCGCTGCGGCTTTCGATTCCTTCTCACGAGCAAAACAATTTGCTCGTTCTCGTTAAATTTTTTCATTTGTCCTCGGGAGGAATCGAACCTCCATTTAGGGATTAGAAGTCCCTCGTTCTAACCGTTGAACTACGAGGACGGCAATGGTATTATTATAACAGATAATCGGAACGGTCAATTTATCAGCAGGTTATAGGTTTTTATTTTGTATGGCTTATTTAAGATTTTTATTTTTACTGGCTTTAGTGGTGCTTTTTGTCGGCACTTCTTTCAGCGCGATTTTCGGCGGCGGAAAATTATTGACTGCTGTTTTTAAGGCGTATGTTCTGAAAGTTGAAACTTGCCGTTATGATTATATTTCAAAACCGCTTCCTGTTGCGGAACGGCCGGCGCCGGCCGAATTGGCGCCAGCCGGACAAGAAGTTAATAAAGAAGTCTGTAAAATTGATTATAATGACGCTAAAAGAGACATTGCCGAAGGTCTGGCGATGATGATTATTGCCGCGCCCATTGCTTTTCTGCTTTTCAGAAAAATCAAAGAGTATTTGCGGGAAAATCAGATTTGATTTAAATTTTGTTAGAAGTTTATAGCAGACAATTAGCTGGAGGAGGAAGAAATTTGTAAAATAATGCTTGGGGCGGGAATCGGTCACGAATAAATTTCCTGACGGAAATTTTTCGCGACCCCGGCTCGCCTGTGCTTGCGGCACATGGCTCCGCCTTTCGATTCCCGACGCGAAGCAAAGCAGTTTGCTTCGCTCCCCGAGCATTATTCGTTTTACTCGCAATGCTTGGGGCGGGAATCGAACCCGCGACACCACGCTTTTCAAGCGTGTGCTCTACCGACTGAGCTACCCAAGCAATTTATTGCTTTAATAAATTTTGCAGTTTCTGGATTAAATCGGGAGGCAAACCATTGCCGCTTGTTTTCAGCCCTTCTCCGATTTTTTGCGCTTCGTTGATGCCGGAATTGACGGCACCCAAAGTATCAATTAAATCTTTAATAATCGGTTCCAGATAATAGTACGTTCCCAGAGTGCCGCCAATTATTATCGCCCATTTCAGCAGAGAAAATATCTTGCCGTAAATTCTGTCCCGATTCATTTTTTTTAAGATACGCAGAGAATCTTGAGAGGCCTCAAGATTTTTTCGCAGTAAATTTTTCAGTTCATCCTCCACCTTTGTCAGGCGCTTTTAATTTTTAATTTATGAGTGCGTTCTTTGTCAATTCTCGGCAAACGAATGGTCAGAAGCCCGTTTTTTATCGTCGCTTCGGCTCCTTCTTCGTCTATTTCTTCCGGCACCATAATGGATTTGGAAAATTTTCCCCAATAAAGCTCCTGAAAATAATAATCTTTTTCTTCTATTTTGATTTCTTTTCGGCGCGTTCCTTTAATCGTAATCATATCTTGAGTAATGGAAATGTCTAATTCTTCGGGCTTAACGCCGGCCACCATTGTTTGAATGGTAATTTCATTCGGTGTTTGAAAAACGTCTATCGCCAGATCAGCTTCATCGGACTCCGGTAGCCAGTCTTTTTTATCTGTTTCTTTCGGCAAAGAAGAACGTTTTTTCGCATCGGCATTTTCTTCGGCTTTCGCGCTGGCGCTGCCGGTTAATATCTCAAAAAATGATCTGCCGCTTTTTGGCATAGTTGAAGATTATGCTTATCATAAAATAAATTCTTTGATAAGCATAAGATTATTTAATAATTTTTTTAACTTTTTCAAAAAAGAAGAGAAGCGTAATCGCGCCAATCCAAACAAAAACAAAGATATTTAAAATTTCATTCTCTCCGCTTTTTATTATAAACAAATTAAATAAAGCGTGCAATAAAATTGCCAACATCAGTCCGCCGAACACGTTGCGGGAGCGTTTTTCAGGATGAAAAAAAGAAAAAGCCACGCTCATTCCCACGATCGCGGAAGTGACGAGATGAAGCAAAGTCGCTCCGATAAATCTCATTTCTCCCGTTATTAAGCTTAGTTCCGGCATCGTCAGATGAGTTTTAAAAAGAAAAAAGACGTTTTCCAAGGCGGCGAATCCCAAAGCGGCGGTAATTAAATAAATGGGAGCGTCAATGGGTTCGTTGAAACTTGGCCGCCGAAAGGCTGTGATTTTTGCCGCAAAATATTTAAGATATTCTTCAATTCCGGCCCAGATAATAAATAAGGAAAAACCGAAAACGCCGAAATCCGCCAATCCCCATTTGATAAGGAAATAATAAGCGGTTTTTTCCAGAAAAAGAGCGATGGGCACGACGATTATGCCGGCTAAAAAAGTGGCGGCCAGGGCTCGCCGCGGTTCGGGATGAGGATCTTCTTTCAGCCAAAACCACAGCCAAAGCACTGCCGGCAGAAAACCGATAAAAATCGCCGAGACGGTGGATGAAGCGATTAAAATTATTTCTTGGGCCATTGTTCAATCATTAATAATTTTTTGTTTTTTATCGGCAGTTTTGACCAGATTTCTTCGGTGATGAACGGCATAAAAGGATGGAATAATTTAAGATTGATTTTCAGAATTTCCAGCAAAAGATGCTGGGCCGCTTGGCGGCTTTCTTTATTTTCTCGCAAGCGGGCTTTTGTTGATTCAATAATTTTATCGGCAAAAATATGCCAGAAATAATGATAAAGTTTTTCCGCCGCGGCGTAAAATTTGAAAGATTCCATCAGTTTAGTGATTTCTTTTTTTAATTGGCTGATTTCTTTTAATCTTTTTTTATCGGCAGGAGCCAATTTCGGCTTTGTTTTCGGATCAAAACCGTCCAGATTCATTAAAACGAAACGGGAAGCTTGCCAGATTTTGTTGGCAAAATTGCGGTAGCCGCGGATTTTTTCTTCGTAGATTATCGGATCATTGCCCGGGGTATTGCCGATCACCAAAGCCATTCTTAAAGCATCGGCGCCGTAAATATCAACGACGCCCAAAGGATTAATGACATTGCCTTTTGATTTAGACATTTTTTGGCGATCTTTGTCGCGGACCAGACCATGGAGATAAACAGTTTTGAAGGGAATTTTTCCGGTCGCGTATATTCCGAGCATGATCATTCTCGCGACCCAAAAAAATAAAATATCCCAGGCGGTTTCCATCACGTCGGTCGGATAAAAAGTTTTGAAATCATTTTTTTTCGCGGCCATGAGGCTGGCGAACGGCCACTGGCCCGAAGAAAACCAAGTATCAAAAACATCAGTCGTGGTTTCATCGGGGATTTTAATGCCCCAGACAATCTGGCGGGAGATATTCCAATCTTTGATATTTTTCATCCAATGGAAAAATATTTTTTCAAATCTTTTCGGAATAAATTTAATTTTGCCGGACTTCACCGCTTTGACGGCCGCGTCTCTTAAAGATATTCCGCCGGCTCGGGGTTTTTCCGTCATTTTGACGAACCATTGATTATCCAAAATCAAAGGTTCAATGACAGTGCCGCATTTATAGCAAGTCGCCACATTATGCTTGTAATGATGATCGGTTTTAGAAGGGTCTAAAACCCCTTTTTTAATCATATCTTCTTCAATTCTTTTCCGTGCTTCCATTGTTTTCAATCCTCGGTAAGGGCCGGCCAGTTCGTTCATTTTTCCAAAACGGTCAATCACTTGTTTTGGTTCCGGCATTTCATTTTTATGCCTTTGCCAGATTTCAAAGTCAGCCGGGTCATGAGCCGGCGTCACTTTAATCGCGCCGGTGCCGAATTTCATGTCAACCGCTTCGTCGGCGATGATTTTAATTTTTGATTTTCCCAAAACCGTTTCAATTTCTATTTCTTGGCCGATGTATTTCCGATAACGCTTGTCTTTCGGATTTACGGCCACGGCCGTGTCGCCAAACTTAGTTTCCAGACGCACGGTCGCCAGTTCCAGCGGCCCGTATTTAATGTAATAAAGCGGGTTTTCTCTTTCCTGGTGTTTTATTTCCACTTCCGAAAGCGAAGTTTGATGTTTAACGCACCAATTTACGATTCGTTTGCCTTTGTAAAGCAATCCGTCCTTTTTTAATTTTTCAAAAGTTTGGTAGACGATTTCAACGATATCTTTATCCAGCGTAAATTTTTCTCTTGACCAATCACAGGAAGCGCCGAGCTTGCGTAATTGATTTTCCATTGTTTTCTTGTTGATCTGGGTAAAATTCCGCATTTCTTGCCAGAGTTGATCAGCCGGAATCCGAAAACGGCTGCGGCCTTCTTTTTCCAGTTTTTTATCGTAAACCACTTGAGTTTCAAATCCCGCGTGATCCGCGCCGGGCAGCCACAAAGCCTTATCACCCTTCATTCGGCGATAACGGATCATAATATCCTGAAGTGCGACAAAAACCGCGTGCCCAATGTGAAGCGATCCGTTGGCGTTGGGCGGCGGCATTATAATGCAGAAGTTTTTTCCGCCGGAGACAGATGAAACAGGCAAATTATCGGGATTAAAAAATCCCGATTTTTCCCAGATTTGGTAAATTTTATCCTCCACTTCCTTGGGATTATACGGCTTGTCTAAATTATTTTTTACCCCGTTAGAAGTTGTCATAATAACAAAAAATTTATCTTAAAATAAGCCGTTAGGCGACTTCGCTTACTTTTGGTTTTGATATAATAAAGCATGGTTGAACTTTTAACGGGGTTCATTTTTTTTATTATATCATTATTTTTTGTTATTTTTACAGTCTTGAACTTTATTTTTATCTTTGTTAAGATTTAATTTATCTCGTTAGAAATCAAAACATTATATAAATGTTATTTTTATGACAACGGTTAATCAGCTTGCCCGGCGGGGCCGAAGACAAATTAAGAGAAAATCAAAAGCGGTGGCGCTCCAGCGCGGTTTTAATTTAAAAAAAAATAAGCCGGTTTTTTACGCTTCGCCATTTAAGCGAGGCGTGTGCACGCAGGTTAAAACCGTCACTCCCAAAAAGCCGAATTCGGCTTTGCGAAAAGTGGCGCGCGTCCGCTTGACGAACGGAATGGAAGTAACCGCCTATATTCCCGGCGAAGGCCATAATTTACAGGAGCATTCCATTGTCGTGATAAGAGGCGGGAGAGTTAAAGACCTTCCGGGCGTCAGGTATCATATCGTGCGCGGCGTTTTAGACACGGTCGGCGTGGAAGGCCGAAAACAGGGCCGTTCAAAATACGGCGCGAAACGGCCGAAAGCCGAAAAATAAATAATTAAAAATTATTGTGCGCAGAAAAATAAAGAAAAAACTTAAAATAACGCCTGATCCGCTTTATAATTCGGAATTGGCGGCAAAATTTATCAATAACCTGATGCATGACGGAAAGAAATCCGTGGCGCGCCGGGAATTTTACAATGCTTTGGAAGAAATCAAAAAGATCGCCAAAACCGAAGAGCCGCTGGCGATTTTTGAAGAAGCGATTAAAAATGTTTCTCCTTCGCTGGAAGTCAGGTCGCGCCGGGTTGGCGGCGCCAACTATCAAGTGCCGAGAGAAGTAAGAAAAGAAAGGGCGATGGCTTTGGCGATTCGTTGGATTTTAAACGCCGTCCGTTCCGGCAAAGGAGCGCCGGTATCGGAAAAACTCGCCAAAGAATTAGTTTTAGCTTTTAAAAACGAAGGCGCGGCCATTAAGAAGAAAGACGACACACACAAAATGGCCGAAGCAAACCGGGCTTTTGCGCACTTTGCTTGGTAAAAATAATTTTCAATTTTTAAAAAATTACTCAATTTTTAGATTATGGCCGCTGATTTTGCATTAGAAAAAATCCGAAATATCGGCATTATCGCCCACATTGACGCCGGAAAAACCACTATGTCCGAGCGCGTTCTTTTCTATACGGGTGTTTCTTATAAAATCGGCGAAGTGCACGAAGGGGATACGGTGATGGATTGGATGGAACAGGAAAGAGAGCGCGGCATTACCATTACGGCCGCCGCCACCACTTGTTTTTGGACTCCCACTTACGCGGAAGGCGACAAAGAAAAAGAACATCGCATAAACCTCATTGATACGCCCGGTCATGTTGATTTTACCGCGGAAGTGGAGAGGTCTCTTCGTGTTTTAGACGGCGGCGTGGTGGTTTTTGACGGCGTGGCCGGCGTTGAACCCCAATCGGAAACCGTTTGGCGCCAAGCCGATAAATATAAAGTCCCCCGCGTTTGTTTTATAAACAAACTGGACAGAACCGGCGCCAGTTTTGATTTTTCTTACAAATCAATTTTAGAGCGGCTGACGCCCAATGCCGTTCCCGTTACTTTACCGATCGGCTTGGAAGCTGATTTTAAAGGAGTGATTAATTTAATGGATATGAAGGCTTATTATTTTGAAGGCGAGCACGGCGAAAAAATCAAAAAAGAAGAAATTCCCGAAGAATTTCAATCTCAAGCAAAAGAATGGCGCCGTAAATTAACGGAAAAAGCGGCAGAATCCGATGAATCGCTTTTGGAAAAATATCTGGAAAAAGGCGAATTGGATTCAGGCGAATTAAAGCGCGGCATCCGCCGGGGTTGTTTGGATTACACTTTGATTCCGGTTTTTTGCGGTTCCGCCCTTAAAAACAAGGCAGTGCAGCTGGTTTTGGACGGAGTGGTTGATTTTCTTCCTTCTCCGGCTGACCTTCCTCCGGTTAAAGGTTTTCATCCTAAAACCGGAGAAGCATTGGAAAGATCGGCCAAAGACGACGCTCCTTTCGCGGCTTTGGCTTTTAAACTTCAAAACGATCCTTTTGTCGGCCAGCTTACTTATTTTCGCGTTTATTCCGGAATCGCCAAGCCCAGTTCTTATATTTTAAACGCCGCCACCGGCGAGAAAGAAAGAGTGGGCCGGATTTTAAGGATGCATTCCAATCATCGTGAAGAAGTCAAGGAAATTTTCGCCGGCAATATCGGCGCGATGATCGGCCTTAAAAATACCCGGACCGGCGATACGCTTTGCGACGAGCAAAATCCGATTTTACTGGAAAAAATTGAATTTCCCGAGCCGGTTGTTTCCTTGAGAATTGAACCGAAAACCAAAGCGGACCAGGAAAAAATGGGCTTGGCTTTGCGCCGTTTGGCGATGGAAGACCCTACTTTCAAAATAAAATCCGATCCTGAAACTTTGGAGACGATTATTTCCGGAATGGGCGAACTTCATCTGGAAATTTTAGTGGACAGGATGAAACGAGAATTTAAAGTGGAAGCGAATGTCGGCAAGCCGCAGGTGGCTTATCGGGAAACTATCAGGAAAATGGCGGAAGCGGAAGGAAAGTATATCCGCCAGTCCGGCGGCCGCGGCCAATATGGCCATGTTCGGCTTCGTTTGGAGCCGTTAGAGCGCGGCCAGGGTTTTGAGTTTGTGAACGGGATTAGAGGAGGAGTAATTCCGCAAGAATTTATTCCGGCCGCGGAAAAAGGAGCGCGTGAAGCTTTGGAGCGAGGCGCTTTAGCCGGCCATCTTTTGACTGATTTAAAAGTAACGCTTTACGACGGTTCATTTCATGAAGTTGATTCTTCGGAAGCGGCTTTTAAAATTGCCGCTTCCATGGCTCTTCAAGAAGGGGCGAAGCGCGCCAATCCGGTGATTTTAGAGCCGATCATGAAAGTGGAAGCGGTGACGCCGGAAAAATTCTTGGGAGATGTGACGGGAAATTTAAGCTCTAAAAGAGCGAAAATTGAAAATATCACCGACCGTTATAATCTGAAGGTGGTTGACGCTCAAGTGCCGCTTTCGGAAATGTTCGGTTATGTTACCGCGCTCCGTTCCATGACCGAAGGCCGGGCCACTTATACGATGGAATTTCTTAATTATCAGGAAGTTCCGCAAAACGTGGCGCAATTAATCATTGAAGGGAAGAAGTAATGAGATTATGGCGGAATCCGAAGAACAAAAAATCATCAGTGAAGAACTTATAAACGAGGATTTGGAAATAGAAAGCGATCTGGAAGATTTGCCTGTTTAAAGATTTAACTTATGGATATTCCCCGAAATTCTTGACATGTTAGACTAACTATATTAAAATAGAATAAAATTTAGGCATAGTGTTCATTAGATGATGATATTAAATTAACACTAAGCTGTTCTTTAAAATTTAAAAAAGGAGGTGAGGAAAAAGTAGTTGTTAGTTTGTGTTTTTTGTTTGTTTAAGAACTTTTAACGCCTTTAATTAAGTAAGGCAAGGAGGAATTATGAATAGCATGAACAGGATGAAGTTGATTATGATTATGTTTTTAGTTTTCTTTGCAGTAACAATCAACACAGCTCATTCAGGCCAATTCGGTGCTCCGGAACCTGTTGCAAAAGAGGGAAAATTCTCTCTTGGAGTCGGGTATTTTTATTTTTCGGACAAATGGACACCTCAGGATACTGGTTGGATAGAAGCTAAACCTGTAGCAAACCAACCGTATGTCCAGGTAAGCTATGGGTTTATGAAAAACGCGGAAGCATATTTGAGACTCGGAGCTTCGGATTTAAAAGTAAGTTCCGCCTTTCCCTCTGGTACGGGATTATCCGGATTTAAATCGGAATTCAGCGACGGATTTAAACCATTTGCCACCGTAGGGGTTAAAGGAGTCTTTAATATTACTTCTTCTTTAGGTGTAGGACCTTTTGCTCAGGCAGGTTTGTACTCGGATTCTTATAGTGACTCAACCAGCGGGGCGATTTTTGGCTTTCCTGCAACCATGGAAATGAAAATAAAAAATCCAAGTCATTTTGACCTTGGAATGGCGATTCAAAACAAGATTCGCGGGATAACTCTTTATGCCGGCCCATTCGTTCACTGGTCAAAGGCAGACGTGGAAGGGAAAATTATCATCCCGGGAGTTGGAACCGCCGCGGATTCAACAACTTATAAAGAAAAGAATAACTTTGGCGGTTTTGCGGGAGCAAGGGTGCCGCTGGGGAAGAAATTCAACCTTGAGGTTGAAGGACAAATGAGAAATGAATTTTCTCTGGGTAGTTCGTTAACATATTTATATTAATTTTAAACTTGAAAAAGGAAGCGTTGAACGCTTCCTTTTTTTATTTTATCTATACAAATATTCAATATAAAGAGTATTATTAATTTAATAAAGAATAAATAATCGCGCGTTGATTTTATGATATTTTCTCTTTTTAATTATCCACAACACTCATAGCCAACTGTTTTTGTTTTTGTTAAGATTAAATCATGGAAAGCGTTCCTCTTAAAATTATTTTTCGGACTTTGAGCGTGATTTTTTTCATAATTGCCTTACTTTCTTTATTTAGTTTTGGCGCCCAGTTTTATCTTTACTCCAAAACCAATCTTTGGAAACCGTTAATGACTCTTAGTTTCGCGGGTTTTGGTTTTATCGGTTCTTTCGCGCTTTGGGGGTATAAAAAATGGTCGGTGGTTATTTTCAGCATTAATTTTCTCAATATTTTATTGACTCAAGCGTTAAATTTAAAAACATTGAACTCAACAACGTTAAACCGCGTTGCTTTGCCGATTTTATTAAGCGGAGGCGTTTTGTTGCTGGTCTATTTTTCGCGCCATCGCCTGAACGGCGTTTATTTAAAATGGCTGCCGATTTTACTTTTCGCGGGATTTACTCTGCTAAATCAAATCTCATTGGGATATATTTTAGGGATATGGTAGAAAAATGAAACTTTGTGCAATAAATCTGCAATGGCTGTTTAAATGAATTTCTTCCGGCATAGAAAATCAAATATTAAAAAATAAACCCCCTCAAGAATTTAAATTTTTGTTGTGGTTTATTTTTTAATATTTAATTTTCTATTTTCCAATTGATTAAAGGAAAATACCTTGTTTTTAGAACCGTTGAAGAAAAATGGAGTGTTTAATAATCTTGTCAAATTTTGATAGCCGTGTTAATAAAATAAAATAAGCACTTTTAAAAAGGAGGGGTAAAAATGGGAGAAACAGGTTTAGAAACATTAAGAACTTTAGAATTAATTGCCAGACATAAAAAGGTTTTGGCGACCACAACTCATAATCCTAATTTGCCGGTGTTTGTTGAAAAAGGCAAAGGTATTTATGTTTGGGATAATAACGGCAAAAAATACATTGACTGTTTTTCGCAGGTTGGCATCGCTGATATCGGGCATTGCCATCCTGAAGTTGTTGAAGCGATAAAAATACAAGCCGAGAGATTAATGGCCTGTATAGGCACTGATGTTTATAACACTGTTCAAATTGAGGCAGCGGAAAAACTGTCCGAAATAACAAAAAAGAGTTTTCCGCAAAGAGATTGGCGGGTTTATTTTTGTTCTTCCGGTGGAGAGGCGAATAATGCCGCCATAAAACTTTTGCTTGACCAAAGGCCCCAACGCAAGAAATTCATCAGTTTTCTCGGCGCTTTTCACGGGAGATTCGGTTATGCTCTGGATATTGCTTCAAGTAAATCGCTTCATAAAACAGGTTTTCCAAAAGCTCTGGATGTGATTCATCTGCCGTATCCCGATTGTTTGCATTGCGCTTATGAAAAAAGCGCGGCTGACTGCGGCCAGCTTTGTGTCCGTTTTATTGAGAAAGAAATTCTCGGCAGGCTTTGTGATCCGAAAGAAATAAGCGGAGTGATCATGGAGCCGATTCAGGGCGAGGGAGGATTTGTTGTCCCAAACTCCGCGGCAATAAGAAAACTGTACAATCTTTGCCAAAAATACGGATGGGTGTTGGTTTCAGATGAAGTTCAGGCAGGTTTAGGCAGGACCGGAAAAATGTTCGCGATTGAACATTTTGAAGTTACGCCGGATATTATTTGTCTGGCGAAGAAACTTGGTTCTGGCGTTCCGATCGGCGCGATTGTTTTTCCGCGAGATTGGGATTTTACAAAATCCGGCCGGCATTCCACCACTTTTGGCGGTGGACCGTTGGGTTGGGCTGCGGCTATCGCTACATTGAAAGTTCTGGAAAAAGAGAATTTAGTTGAAAATGCCGCGAAGATGGGAAGTTATTTTTTAGCGGAAATGAAAAAAATCCAGAAATTTTATTATAAAATAATCGGCGATGTCAGGGGATTAGGCCTGATGATCGGAGTGGAATTTATTAACGAGGAAGGCCGGCCAAATTCTGCTTTCAGAGATGCTGTTTTGAAAAAAGGCCTTGATAACGGTCTTCTCCTATTAGGAGCCGGGCATTCCGAAAGAAACCCGGTTATCCGTTTTTTGCCGCCATTAACGGTGACAAAAGACGAAGTTGATTTAATAATACATAAATTTCACCGCTCTTTGCGGGAAATTTATAAAGCGGCGAATTAATTAATTTGCCGCTTTTTGTTTATCAGATAAAATTTGACATTTTTGGAGAAAAAAGTATAATAAGATTAACTTGAATTTGTAGTTTAACAATTAAATAAAAGGAAAGGAGGTGATAAGAATGGAAAAACAACCAACAGAGATCCACTCTGAAGAAAATCGTTTACCATTAATGCTCTACTTTTCGCTTAGCTTGCCGTTCGTTACAGCCGGCGTTACAGCTCAAGATAGCGGTGGAACAACAGGCGCTGGTGGACCGACACAAGAAGATGCCAATATAGATTATGATTAACAGGATAACGCTAAAAAATGGGCAAGAATTTGACATCTTGCCCATTCAATAATTTTCAAACAAAAAGGAGGTGCAAAAAATGTTATTGATTGTCAGTATGGAAAACGATTTTCATGTTGATTATTTAATTAAAAAAATGACTGCATTCCAGCGTAAGAATATGATTGTATTTAAAACAGAATCATTTCCAATGAAAAGTAAATTAGTCTTGGGTTCTAGTATAAAAGAATCATATCTTAAGCTAGATAATAATAAAATTTTTCTTTGCGATATTTCCAGTATTTGGTATAGGCGATCGGCAAGTCCAACAATTAGCTCTTTAATAAATAATAAGGATGCTCGTAAATATGCGCAGCATGAAAGTCAAGATGCTTTACTAGCTTTATGGGAAAGTATAAATGATTGCTTGTGGGTAAGCAAACCTTCAAATATTAGAAACGCCTCTCATAAATATGAACAGCTTTTAAGAGCAAAAAGTTTAGGATTAAATATCCCACAAACATTAATTACTAATGATCCTGATGAAGCGCGACAATTCTGTTATACTGTTAAAACAGCTGTAGTTAAAGCTGTTTGTCGTAGTGTATTTCTAAGGGGCAATAAATACGAAATGGCTTATACTTCTCCAATTAATTATGATGATGTAAGAATTAGAGATGTGATTTTTTCTCCTTGTATTTTTCAAGAATATGTCCCTAAACAATTAGAATTACGAATAACGGTAGTAAAAAACGAGATATTTGCTTGTGCTATTTATTCTCAAAAATCAGAAAAAACTAAACACGACTGGCGTAATTATGATCTTGCTAATACGCCTCATAATGTATGGAGTTTACCGCTTGAAATTGAAAAAAAATGTTTAAATTTAGTTCGTAGTTACAATCTTAACTTTGGCGCAATTGATATGATAATTACGCCAGAAAACAAATATGTATTTCTTGAACTCAACCCAAACGGACAATGGGTTTGGATTGAAAATTTAACAAATTTACCTATTAGCAAAACGCTAATAAATCTTTTATTTTTAAACGAAAAATCTTAAAGAGAGGCCTTGCATAACAAGACCTCCTTTTTTATTATTGACTTATGAATTTATTACCCACCAAAGAAGCGTCTAAATTATTAAATAAAGCTTGGAATTTAGACCAAAAAGCTCTGTTGTATACGAAAAATAAAAAACAAGCAAAAGTTTTATGGAAAGAATCAATGAAGATTTGTGAAAAACTTTTAAAAGAATTTTCCGATAACATAAATCTTTTATTTAAAATTGCTACTATTTATCAACATCAGGGTAAATTTGATAAATCAAAATATTTTTTATATAAAGCTAAAAAATATTATCCTGAAAACTTTTTGGTTGAATATTATTTAGGTAATCTCTATAGGGCAAAAAGTAATCATAAATTAGCTGTAAAATATTATGAAATGGCGTTTAAACATTCAAGAGGAAATAAATTAATAAAACAAAGCTTAGAAAACTATAAAAAATTTTTAAAATCTCTGTAATTACGGCATTATAAAAAATAATAAAGCCGCAAAATTTCAAATCTCTTTGTCTAAAGAAAGGGTTACTTTTCAATATTTAAATTTTTAACCGCTCTGCGGGCGGCATATAAAGCGGCGAATTAATTAATTTGCCGCTTTTTGTTTATAGAGTTGACAATTTTTTGGCAGTTTATTAAGATTATGATTACTTGGCTTTACCCCGGATAAATTTGCTTCGCAATTATTTAACGGGGTTTACTGGTCATTTTTAATTTGTTATTATATTTATTATTAGAGTTAATTATTATTAATAAGCAATAAAAAATATGGCGGAAAAATTTGAAAGAACAAAACCTCATCTTAACGTCGGCACGATCGGACACGTAGACCACGGTAAAACCACTCTTACCGCGGCGATTTTAAATGTTCTTAATTTAGCCGGTCAAAAAGTAAAGTTGGAAAAAGTGGAAGATATTGACAACGCGCCGGAAGAAAGGCAAAGAGGCATTACTATTTCTCTCCATCATTCGGAATATGAGACTGAAAAAAGGCATTATGCGCACATTGACGCGCCCGGACACGCTGACTACATTAAAAATATGATTACCGGCGCGGCCCAGATGGACGGCGCGGTGCTCGTGGTTTCGGCCGCGGACGGCCCCATGCCTCAAACCAGAGAACATATTCTTTTGGCGCGCCAAGTAGGAGTGCCGGCGATTGTCGTTTTCCTGAATAAAGTTGATATGGTGGATGATCCGGAATTGGTGGATTTGGTGGAAGCGGAAATCCGCGAACTCTTAAATAAATATGAATACCCCGGAAGCAAGACTCCGATTGTCAGAGGGTCGGCGCTCAAAGCGCTGGAAGCAAAGTCCATTAACGACGAGGCGACTAAGCCGATTTTAGAGCTGGTTAAACAGCTTGATGAATATATTCCCGAGCCGGTGCGGGAAATTGATAAGCCGTTTTTAATGCCGGTGGAAGACATTTTTTCCATTGAGGGAAGAGGCACGGTGGTTACCGGCCGGATTGAAAGAGGCAAGATTAAAATAGATGAAGAGATAGAAATTGTCGGCCTTCGCGATACCAAAAAAACCACGGTTACCGGAATAGAAATGTTTAATAAATCTCTTGATGAAGGGATGGCGGGAGATAATGCCGGTGTTCTTATCCGCGGCCTTAAGAAAGAAGAAGTGGAGCGGGGCCAGGTTTTAGCTCATCCCGGAACCATTACTCCTCACACTGAATTTGAAGCTGAAGTTTATATTTTAACCAAAGAAGAAGGCGGCCGCCACACCCCGTTTTTCAGCGGTTACAAGCCCCAATTTTACATCCGAACCACCGATGTTACCGGCGAAGCCGCCTTGCCTCAAGGCACGGAAATGGTAATGCCGGGAGATACGGTTAATTTGATAATTAAATTAATCGCGCCGGTGGCTTTGGAAGAAAAACAGAGGTTTGCTATCCGTGAAGGAGGGCATACTGTCGGCGCCGGAGTGGTGGCAAAAATCATTAAATAAATAAGGAAATAATAACAGTTCTTGAATAAAAATTGTTAAAATGGCAAAAGCGGCGGCTAAAAAAAACGAAGCGGTTTATCAGAAACTGCGCATTAGGATAAGGGCTTACGACCATAAAATTTTAGACAAAGGCGTAAAGCAGATTATAGACGCCGCGCTCCGTTACGGAGCAGAGGTGATCGGTCCGGTGCCTTTGCCGACAGAAATAAGAAAATACACGGTTAATCGTTCCACTTTTGTGCACAAAAACGCCAGGGAACAGTTTGAAATGAGAGTGCATAAAAGAATGATTGATATTTTAAATCCTTCCGCTAAAATTATCGGCGCTCTGACGGATTTAAGTTTGCCGGCAGGCGTGGATATTGAGATTAAAATGATGTAATTGAATTTGCGGGGCATTTAAAAAATCCCGGGTTCCCGGGATTTTTTGTTAAAAAAATCTTGATAAACTTTATTATTTTATAACTTGACGAATTCAATGAATTTATGACTTTTATTTTAGGGATAAAAAAAAATATGACGCAGATTTTTGACGAAGCGGGCAACGTTATTCCGGTTACTTTAATAGAAGCCGGTCCGGCGGTGGTAACGCAGGTTAAAAATAAAGAGAAAGACGGCTACGCGGCTGTTCAGCTTGGTTTTGGAAAGAAAAAAAATAAAAACATAAAAAAACCGCAGAAAGGGCATCTTGATAAAGCGCAAGAAAAAAGCGAAAAGCAAAATTTTAATTTAAGATGGTTGAGGGAGTTTAGAGTTGCCGATGAATCAAAATACGAATTAGGAAGCGTTATTAACGCGTCGGTTTTTAAAGAAGGCGACAAAGTGCAGGTGGCCGGAACAGTCAAAGGCCGGGGTTTCCAGGGAGTGGTAAAGAGACACGGTTTTCATGGCGGTCCCCGCACGCACGGCCAAAAACATTCGGAACGGGAAGCCGGTTCAATCGGCGGAGGCGGCCGCGCCGGAGGCCGCGTTATCAAAGGCATGCGAATGCCCGGACGGATGGGCGGCAATCGGGTGACGGTTAAAGGTTTAAAAATTATAAAAATAGACGAGAAAAATAATTTATTGGCTGTTTCCGGAGCAACGCCGGGAATGAGAGGAGGATTAATGGAAATAGTAAAATTATAAAGTACATAATAAAGTTTGATTATGAAAGCTGAATTATACAATCAAAATGGAGGAAAAGAAGGGACAATTGACGTGCCGGAAAGTATTTTCGGCTTGCCTTGGAATCCTGATTTGATCCATCAAGTCATTGTTTCGTTAATGGCTAATCGGCGCGCCGCCACCGCTCATAGCAAGGGACGCGGCGAAGTCAGGGGCGGCGGCAAAAAACCTTGGCGGCAAAAAGGCACTGGCCGGGCCCGCCACGGATCCATCCGTTCTCCTCTCTGGATCGGCGGCGGCGTTACTCACGGCCCGCTTAAGGAAAAAATTTATGATAAGAAAATAAATAAAAAGATGAAAAACAAGGCTCTTTTAGTTTCTTTTTCCAAAAAAACGGCAGACAAAGAGATTATTTTTTTAAACGATTTAAAATTTAAAGAAGCTAAAACGAAAGAAGCGCATAACATTTTTTCCGCCTTAAAAAAAATAAAAGGTTTTGAAAAATTAGGAGAGCGAGGCGGCCGGACTTTAGCGCTTTTGGCAAAAGCGGCGGGTGATCCAATCCGCGCCATAAAAAATTTGCCGCAAGTGGAGGCGCGTGAGGCGCGAAATATTAACGCGTTGGATATTTTGTCTTATAAATATCTGGTCATCCCGAAAGAAACGGTTAAAGCTATCCAGGAAAAATTTATCCGCCTGAATAAATAAAATTTTATGGGCTTATTTAATATCTTTAAAAGAAAAAAAGAAAAAGAAAGATTTGAGAAAAAGCGGAAAGAAAAATTAGCGGAACCAAAGCTGAATCCCGTTAAAAACGCGGTTGCCGGCGAGGCGGAGCGCGGAAAAGCGGCGGCAAAACTTAAAGAATCAAAATTAGCCCAAACCGTTATTTTTTCTCCCCATCTTACCGAAAAAAGCGCTTATTTAAGCGAAGAATTAATCAGAAAAGAAGGAAGCGGAGGGCATTATGTTTTTGAAGTAAAAGATGAGGCCAATAAACCGCTGATTAAAAAAGCGATTGAAGAGCTTTACGGCGTTAAAGTCAAAAGCGTCAGAATTTTGCCGAAACATTGCAAAATTAAATTCAGCCGCGGCGTTTCCGGCCGCCGGACGAGCCATAAAAAAACTCTGGTAATTTTGAAAGAAGGTGATAAAATAGAATTCGTTTGATTTTTATGAGCATAAAACAATACAAACCAATTACTCCTTCCCGGAGGCATATTACGGGAATAAATTACCGCCAGTTTTTAAGCAATAAGAAAGCGGAAAAAAGTTTGACGGCCGGTTTTCGGCGCGCGGCCGGACGAAACGCCAAAGGAAGAATTACCACTTATCATAAAGGCGGCGGCCATAAGCGGCTTTGGCGGACAGTTGATTTTAAGTTTGATAAAAAAGATATTCCCGGACGGATTGCCAGCATAGAATACGATCCCAATCGCAGCGCTTTCATCGCTTTGGTTGTTTTTCGGGATGGCGAGAAGCGTTATCTGGTGATGCCTGACGGTTTAACGGTGGGAAAAGAAATCATAATCTCGGAAAAAGCGGAGATTGTTCCGGGTAATCGGCTTCCTTTAAAAAATATTCCGGTGGGTACGCCGGTTTACAATATTGAATTAAAGCCGAAAACCGAAGCGCGTCTGGTGCGTTCGGCCGGAAGCAGCGCGGTGGTTTTGGCTCATGACGAGGGAAAGACCCAGATAAAATTGCCGTCCCGCGAAATAAGAAAAATCAATTCTCTTGCTTGGGCGAGTATCGGGCAAGTTTCCAATTCCCAGCATAATTTGGTGGTGATCGGCAAGGCCGGACGCTCTCGCTGGCTGGGAATCAGGCCGACGGTCAGGGGTTCGGCGATGAATCCGTGCGATCATCCTTATGGCGGAGGCGAAGGCCGGGCGTTGCGCGGCACCCGCCGGCCGAAAAACAGATGGGGCAAAGGCACTCGCGGAGTAAAAACCAGAAAAATAAAAAAATATTCAGACATTTTTATCTTACAAAGAAGGGAAAAGAAAAAGAGAAAATAAAAAAATAAAAATTAATTTATGACAAGATCAAGCAAAAAAGGTCCTTACGTGGATGAAAAATTATTGAAAAAAATAATGAAGACCGCGCGCGGCACGGCGATTAAGACGTGGGCGCGCCGTTCCATGATTTCGCCGGAGATGGTCGGCCATATTTTTTCGGTGCATAACGGAAAAATTTTCATAGAAGTGGCGGTAAAAGAAGAAATGGTCGGGCATCGTTTGGGAGAATTCAGCCTGACGCGGAAATTCACCAGGCATGGAGGCAAAATTCAAAAAGAATTGGAAGCAAAAGCCAAACAAGCGGAAACGGAAAAAGCCCAAGCCGCTAAAGTATAAATTTTATGGCTGAAATTAAAGCAAAACTTAATTATTTGCGCATTTCTCCCCGTAAAGTCAGATTAGCGGCGGATTTAATGCGGAATCAAAAAATCCGGAAAGCGATTAAACAATTGATGTTTTTAAACAAAAGAGCGGCCCAGCCTTTAAAAAAGCTTCTTGAATCAGCTTTGGCTAACGCCCGAAATAATTTCGGAATTAAAGACGAAAGCCGCCTTTATGTCAAAGAAATCAAGGTTAATGAAGGCCCGATGCTTAAACGTTTCCGGCCGCGGGCATTTGGCCGGGCCGCCATGATCAGGAAAAAAACCAGCCATATTTCCCTTGTTCTTTCCGAACAGGAAGATAATGAAGTTAAAAAAGATAATAAAATTTATCCCGTTAGAAAGACAAGAAATTATGTTAAGAAAAAAATTATTGGACAAAAAAGTCTAACAAAGAGACTTTCTAACGGGATTTAATTATGACTCACACTGTTCATCCTTATTCATTTAGATTGCATAGTATCCGTGACTGGCGGTCGCGCTGGTCGCGCACCAAACAATATCGGGATTTTTTAAAAACCAGCGTTATCGTCAGAGAATGGCTGGAAAAACGCCTGCGCGGAATGTATGTGGAAGATATGGAAATTGAATGTTCTCCCGATTCTTTCAGCTTGAAAATTAAAACTTCGCGTCCCGGAATGATTATCGGACGCGGCGGCGAAGGAATAGAAAAACTAAAGAAAGAAATGGTAAAAAAAATAAACAAATTAAATTTAGGCGGATTCAAAAATATAAAATTATCCGTGGAAGAAGTAAAATCGCCCGAATCTCACGCGAAAATTCTCGCTCAAATGATGGCGGAAAGTTTGGAAAAACGCCTTCCTTTCCGGCGGGTGATGAAACAGGCCATTGACCGCGCGATCGCTTCCAAAGAAGTTAAAGGAGTGAAAGTGGCGCTTCAAGGCAGATTGGGAGGATCGGAAATGGGGCGTTATGAATGGCTGCATCAAGGCCGGATTCCTCTCCAAACTTTAAGAGCGGATGTTGATTTTGCGAGAGAAAAAGCCCATTTGCCTTATGGAGATATCGGAATAAAAGTCTGGATTTATCGGGGAGAAATTTTTGAAAAATAATATGTTGTTTCCTAAAAAAGTTAAACATAGAAAATGGCAAAGAGGGAGAAATTTTGAACGGAAAATTGCCACGCGCGGTATTACCGTGGCTTTTGGCAGTTTTGGCCTGAAAACCGAAGATTCCTGCGAAATTTCTTCCCGCCAAATTGAAGCGGCCAGAAAAGCCATTACTCGATATATTCAAAAAGGCGGAAAAATGTGGATCCGGATTTTTCCCGACAAGCCCCTTACTCAAAAACCGCCGGAAGTGGGAATGGGAAAAGGCAAGGGCGACCCGGTCGGCTATGTGGCGATCGTCCATCCCGGCCAGATGCTTTTTGAAGTGGATGGCATTTCGGAAAGCGAAGCGCGCGAAGCTTTAAGAAAAGCCGGCGCCAAGCTGCCCGTTAAAACAAAATTTATCGCCAGAGAATAAATAACAATATGAAAATAAAAGAACTTGCCGCAAAATCAAAAGAGGAATTAAAGTCTTTATTGGACAAAGAAAGGTCTAATCTGCTACAATTCAGGTTTAATGTGACGGCGGGAAAAGTAAAAAATTTAAAAGAAGCCCGGCAGATCAGGAAAAATATCGCTCAGCTTCTTACTTTGTTAAACCGCTGAAATTATTTATGTCGGCATCAAAAATTTTAAAAGGGAAAGTAGTGTCAGCGGCGATGAAAAAGACCGTGGTGGTGGCAGTGGAGCGGTATGTTAAACATTCCCGCTACGGAAAATATATGAAAATTACCAAACGTTATAAAGCCCATGATGAAAAAAATGAACATAAAATCGGAGATGAAATTATGATTCAAGAGTGCCGCCCCCTTTCCCGGGATAAAAAGTTCAAAGTAATATGATTCAGCTTCGGTCAATGTTGAGCGTCGCGGATAATTCCGGCGCCAAATTAGTCCAATGCATTAAAGTTCTTGGCGGAACGCGCCGTCGTTACGCGCGCTTGGGCGATATTATCGTTGTTTCCGTTAAAATGGCGGAGCCGAGAAAATTAGTCAAGAAAAAAGAAGTGCTGAAAGCCGTGGTGGTCCGCCAGAGAGCGCCTTTCAGAAGAAAAGACGGTTCTTATTTAAGGTTTGACGATAATTCCGTAGTGATTATAGACGGCAAAGAGCCGAAAGGAGGGCGGATTTTCGGGCCAATTCCCCGGGAATTGCGCGAATTGGGTTTTGCGAAGATTATTTCTTTGGCGCCGGAAGTAATTTAAAACTTATAAAATTTTTATAATGAAAGGATTAAAAAAAGAAGACACCGTTTTTATAATTTCGGGAAAAGACCGGGGAAAAACCGGAAAGATTTTAAAAGTGATTCCTGATTTGAATAAAGCGATCGTGGAGGGGGCGAATATGGTAAAAAAACACCGCCGTCCCCGCCGCGCTGGAGAAAAAGGCAGTATCATTCAAATTTCAATGCCGGTTCGCGTTTCTAATTTGATGCTTAAGTGTTCTCATTGTAAAAAACCGACCCGGCGAGCTTTTAAGATTTTAGATAATAAAACAAAGGCGAGGATTTGCAAAAAATGCGGCGCGGAAACATAATTTTATGATTTTCAAAAGCAAAAACAGAAAACAAATTATTTCGGAGATGAAAGAAAAATTCGGATATGAAAACGAATTGGCGGTGCCGCGTTTGGTGAAAGCGGCGGTCAATATCGGCATTGGAAGATATGAAGACAAGCAAAAAGAAGAAATTAGGAAACAATTGGAAGCGATCATCGGCCAGCGGGCCGTGGCAAAAGGCGCTAAACAAGCGATTGCGTCTTTTAAAACCAGAAAAGGAATGCCGGTGGGCTATGCCGCCACTCTGCGGGGAAAAAGAATGGCTGATTTTTTTGAGAAGACGATAAATTTCACCATTCCCCGAATGCGCGATTTCCGGGGGATTGACCAAAAATCAGTGGATCAGGGAGGAAATTTAACCATCGGCATCCGGGAAAATATTTTATTTCCCGAAATGATCGGCGAAGACGTAAAAAATATTTTCGGATTGGAAATCACTTTTGTGACTAACGCCAAAAGCCGCGAAGAAGCGCTGGAATTTTTTAAAGTAATGGGCGTCCCGTTCGTAAACCCCGTTAAATTTCGCGAAGTTTACCCTAATAGGGCGAAAGATTTAACTGGGGTAAAAAAATAATCATATTATGGCTAAAACATCAGTTATCGCCAGAGCGAATAAAAAACCGAAATATCCGAGCCGCGCCACGCGCCGTTGTTTTCGCTGCGGCCGCAAGCGCGGATTTATGAGAGATTTTAATCTTTGCCGGATTTGTTTCAGGGAATTGGCGAATGAAGGGCTGATTCCGGGCATTAAAAAATCAAGTTGGTGAATAAAAATTATGGATCAAATTTCCGACATGTTAATAAGGATTAAAAACGCGCAGGCCGTAAAAAAAGAAAGCGCGGATATTTCTCATTCCAAATTAAAAATGGAAATTGCCAAGATTATGCAGATTAACGGTTTTATCGGAAACTTTTCCAAAAAAGGCAAAAAAAATAAAAAAATAATTAATGTTTCTTTGCTTTATAATAAAGAAGGCCAGGGTCGAATTCACGGCCTAAGGCGCGTTTCCAAACTTTCCAGGCGGATTTATCGGCCGGCAACCGCGCTTCGTCCGATCAGGCAAGGAGCGGGATTGGCGGTGATTTCCACTTCCAAAGGTTTGATGACGGATAAAGAAGCGCGCCGAAAAAAAATAGGCGGCGAAGTATTTTTTGAAATTTGGTAATTTATTTATGAGCAGAATAGGAAAAAATCCGATAAAAATTCCGGCCGGAGTAACCGTAACAATAAAAGACGGCGGAGTTAAAATTAAAGGGCCAAAAGGCGAATTAGCGCGCGATTTTCTGAAAGAAATAAAAATAGAAGCCATGGACGGAAAAATCAATTTACGGATTGATAAAATGACCAAGAATTCTTCGGCGCTTTGGGGAACTTACGCTTCCCACATTAAAAATATGATTGAGGGCGTGACCGATGGTTTTCAAAAAAAATTAGAAATAGAGGGCATTGGTTATCGGGTTAAGCTGGAAGGGGAAAAGTTGATCTTGAGCCTTGGTTTTTCGCATCCGATAGAAGTCAAAAAGCCGGCTGGCGTGGATTTTCAAATAGAGAAAAATAAGATTATTATTTCCGGAAGCGATAAAGAATTAGTGGGACAAACAGCGGCTAATATCAGAGCTTTAAAAAAAGCGGAACCTTATAAAGGAAAAGGCATCCGTTATGAAGGGGAAGTAATCAGAAGAAAAACCGGCAAAAAAGCGGCGGCCACTGCTTAAAAAAATAAGAAATTATGGACACAAAACGCCAAAAACGAATACAGCGCCATAAGCGAGTGCGGGCAAGAGTCAGAGGCACGGCCGGCTGTCTTCGCCTTTCCGTTTTTAGGTCAAATAAACATATATTTTTGCAGCTGATCAATGACGAAGAACAAAAAACTGTTTTAGGCATAGGCGATTTTTTAAAAAAAGGAAAATCCAAGGATAAAAATAAAGAAACAAAAGTTGAAAAAGCTCGCCGTCTCGGCGAAAAAATCGCGGAGCTTGCTTTGAAAGCCGGCGTGAAAAAAGTTGTTTTTGATCGGGGCGGATATTTTTATCACGGCCGGATTAAAGCCGCGGCGGAAGGGGCGCGCAAAGGAGGTTTAAATTTTTAATTTAAGGAATTTATGATTTTATCGGAAGAAAAAAAATATAAAAAAAGGCCGGCGTCAAAACGCGAAGAAAAAAGCGCCGAATTTGAACAGCGGCTTATTGATTTAAGGCGCGTGGCGCGCGTAGTGGCGGGCGGACGGCGTTTTACTTTTCGGGCTACTTTAGTGGTGGGTGATCGCGGCGGGTGGGTCGGCATCGGCACGGGCAAGGGCGCGGATACGACTATCGCCATAGATAAAGCGGTCAGAATCGCTAAAAAGAATTTAATAAAAGTTCCGATAACTAAAAATAATTCTTTGCCTTATGAATCTAAAGGGAAATATGGCGCGGCAAAAGTGCTTTTGCGCTCCGCTCCCGCGGGAAAAGGCCTGACCGCCGGCAGTTCCGCCCGGGTTATTTTGGAATTAGCCGGAGTTAAAAATGCCACGGCAAAGATTTTATCCCGCACCAAAAATAAATTAAATAACGCGAAAGCAACGTTGGAAGCCATAAAAAAGTTAAGTTTATAAACCGTTATGCAATTGCACGAAATTAAACCAACAACCAAAAAAAAGTTTAAGAAACGGATCGGCCGCGGCGGAAAGCGCGGCAGTTATTCCAGCCGGGGAATTAAGGGTCAAAAAGCCCGCGCCGGCCACCGGATGCGCCCTGAAATGAGGGATATTATAAAAAAACTGCCGAAAAAGCGCGGTTATCGTTTTAAAGCGATTAAAGAAAAGCCAAAAGTGATAAATATCGGAGATCTTTCCCCACATTTTAAAGACAACGATAAAGTAACGCCGAAAATCTTGATGGAAAAAGGTTTATTAAAATTAAAATCGGGAAAAATGCCGGCCATTAAAATTTTAGGCGCGGGCAATTTGGATAAAAAACTTTTAATTGAAAACTGCCAGATTTCTGAATCAGCCCGAAAAAAGATAAAAGAAAACGGCGGCCATGTGGGATAAATTTCGTCTTATTTTTAAAAATACCGACCTTAGAAAAAAGATGTTTTTTGTCTTGGGAATTTTGGCGGTGTCCAGAATAAGCGCGATTATCCCCATTCCCGGAGTGGATGTTTTTCGTTTAAAGTCTTTTTTTGCCGGCAACCAGTTTTTCGGCCTTTTGAATATTTTTTCCGGCGGCGCTTTGGATAATCTTTCCATTGTTATGCTTGGCGTAGGCCCTTACATTACCGCTTCAATTATTTTACAGCTTTTGACGATGATTTTTCCGGCTCTCAAAGAACTTTATCATGAAGAAGGCGAAGCGGGCCGCCAAAAATTTGACCAATATAGCCGGATTTTAGCCGTGCCTTTAGCCATTCTTCAGGGTTTTGGGCTTCTGACTCTTTTGGAGCGCCAGGGAGTTTTGGCAAATTTAACTTTTTTTGACCGATTCATCAATGTTCTGGTAGTGACGGCCGGCGCCGTCTTTTTAATGTGGCTGGGTGAACTGATTTCCGAGTACGGCATTGGCAACGGCGTTTCCGTTATAATTTTTGCCGGTATCGTGTCCAGAATTCCGCAAGCCGTCCGCCAAACGTTATTTGTTTTGGATATTTCTCAATTACCGATGATTATCGGATTTTTAATCGCCGCGGCGGCGATTATCGCCGCGGTGGTGATTATTACCGAAGGCGAAAGGCCTTTGCCGGTTTCTTACGCCAAAAGAATAAGAGGAATGAAAATCTACGGTGGGATGTCCACTTATCTGCCTTTGAAAGTCAATCAGGCCGGAGTGATTCCGATAATTTTTGCGTTGTCTATTTTGCTTTTTCCGCAGATGATTTTTAATTTGTTGGCGGGCGTGGGCGGAACTGCTTTGCAAAGCGTTTTTACCGCGCTGATTAATTTTTTTAATAATCCCTGGATTTATGCCGTTCTTTATTTCGTTTTGGTATTTTTATTCACTTATTTTTACACGGCGGTCACTTTTGATCCCGAAGAAATTTCAAAAAATCTTCAGAAAAGCGGAGCTTTCGTGCCCGGCCTCCGGCCCGGCCGCTCCACCGCAGATTTTATCGGAAAAGTTTTGAACCGCATTACTTTGATCGGCGCCATTTTTTTAGGATTAATCGCGGTTTTGCCTTTGGCGGTCAGGGCAATGACCGGCTTTACTTCTTTGACGATCGGCGGCACCGCTCTTCTGATCGTGGTTTCCGTGGTTTTGGATACGGTTAAAAAAATTGAATCCCAAATCGTAATGAGAGAATACGAATAAATCAATCAGTCTAAAAATTTGACATTTTCAGAGAAAAAGTGTATAATAAGGTTAATTTAAATTTAGGGGTTTTTTTGACAAAATTTTAACTTTCCATTTCCGGAAAGTTATTAAAAAAGGAGGAGAAGGATGAGAAGATTAGCATCGGTATTTTTAGAAGTGTTAAAAAGAATGAACAATGCGAGGTTCAAAATTGCGTTAACGCTTTGTTTCGTTCTTTATTTTGTTGCGGCCATTTTGAATGCGTTTCGGGGCAATTATGAGGACACAGCCGCTTTCTTGTTCATTTCATACTTAGTAATGTTAGGAATCATTTACTACAGCAATTTAAAGCGAGAACGATAACTTCCGTTCATAAAGGAGGGTTGAAATGAAAAAGACAAAATTATTATTTGTTTTAGTTTTTATAGTGTTTGGTTTTTTGGCAGTGGGTTGCGCTTCTTATCCGGCAAAACAAGATTGGGAATATTTAAACAGCGAGTCGCCGTTGAAGAATAATAAGGTGTTCAGCCTTGAAATTATTTCAGCGCCGGATGTTAAAGTGCCTGTTGAGGCGCTTAATGGATTCAAAAAAATCATGATTGAGGAGATGGCTAAAAAAAATATCGCGGTTGTCCAGCCGGATCAGGATGTTCCTTTGATTACGGTTGAAATCGTCAAATACCATGAGCGAAACTTTATTACATTTCTTCTTTTAGGTCCTTGGTTGGGAGGGGAAATTAATATAGAAACTAAGATCTTAGTAGTCAATAAAAACGTTGTTATATTGAAAGGCACCCTTGGTGCGAGAACCAGCCCTAATCCTTTCAATTTCAGCTCCGCCTATGGTACGGTAGAAGGTGTTCAAAGAAAAATCGCCAAGCAATTGGCGGAAAAATTAAGTAAGTTATAAAGAATGACTGCCGGTTTCACAAATTGAAATCGGCAGTTTTTTTGTGGATAATTTTTTTTGACGAATAGTTTTTGTAAGAGTAATATTTAAAATATAAATAAAAAAATAGCGGTTTTTTTGTGAATAACTTACATTTTAAATTTTTATCGCTTTTACTGATTATTTCAGTTTTGTTTATTGTTGTACCTCATCGAACGGAAGCTGGAGGTGCGGTGGTTTTAGTAACTCCATATATACCATATATAGTAAGTGGAATAACTACTGCAGTTACTGGCTCTGATTATTTCGGTTGTTCAATTAATGTTGTGTGGGGTTGCGATAGCAGCAGCAGCGGAAGCGGCGGCTCCGCCACCGGCTTAGGCGGCACTCCTTCAAAATTTCAGGCTGGGCTTGCGATGCCGATGACTACAATCAATCTCTTAACGTCCATCTTTACAAAGACGGACCCGCAGGCAGCGGAACCGGCATTACCAGCAGCATAACCGCCAATCAATCCCGAGAGCCGGCTGTTGGCGCGCAATGCGGCGGTAATCCCAACCACGGATTCAATTATTCCACTCCAGACTCTCTTAAAGACGGGCAACAGCATAGTGTTTACGCTTACGCGATTAACATACCCAGCGGAGATAATCCTCAATTATCAGGCAGTCCTAAAACCCTTACTTGCTCCGGAGGAGGAAGTAACGCAGGAAGCAGCGGCAACAGTGGAAGCGGCATTGGCGGAAGCGGAGGAAGTGATTCTTTCTCCACCTCCTGCGGCTCCCTTACCTATCCTTCCAATGTCTGGCATGAAATCTACACTGTCCACAGCAATGGCCAATGTCTGGGAGAAAGAAAAGAAGATCCAAGATGGGATTTTGACGTGGACTGGGGAAACGGCACCATTGATTTTGGCCGAGGCGACGATGTTGAAATTGTTCTGG
>JACPLO010000005.1 GCA_016186495.1 Candidatus Niyogibacteria bacterium | reverse complement strand
TACGAACTAACGAATGGATGCTCTAAATCTTCCGCCGAAAACCTTTCGGACACTCTAAAATTTTTCCTATCCGGACTCAAAACCACCAAAGGAATTGAAAGAAATCTTTTTGCCAAAAAGTTTCTTTCAAACATTTTCTATTCCCCCGAAAGCATTAAAATCCGCTTCATTTCCCGTCCAAGCGGCGGCAAAGCCGCCGCCAAAGCGAGACCAGTCCCGCCATCGGCGGGGCTGGGCGAGCGAACCCTCTCGTCTTCAAAATCCGAGTTCGTATCTAGTTTGTTGGCTCCGCGGGCTGGATTCGAACCAGCGGCCAACCGGTTAACAGCCGGTTGCTCTACCACTGAGCTACCGCGGAATAATTACATATTATGAATTAATATGAAATTAATCAATCTGATTTTAATATCCTTTTAGTTTATAAGCTTTGGCGTGCTGGCGGATTTTTTCAAGCGCTTTGGCTTCAATTTGGCGGATCCGTTCGCGGGTTACGCCAAAAACTTTTCCCACTTCCTCCAACGTATGATAAACGCCGTCATCCAAACCAAAACGCATTTTCAGAATTTTTTGTTCGCGGGGAAAAAGATCCACCAAAATTTCTTTAATCTGATCTTTCAGAAGCTTGTGCGCCGCTCCTTGTTCCGGAGAAATCATTTTTTCATCCGGAATAAATTCGCCGAGAGTGGAATCTTCGTCATCTTCGCCGATGGGCGTGTCAACGGAAATGGTGTCCTGTGAAATTCTTTGAATATGATGGATTTTTTCCACTTCCACTCCCATCTCGGCGGCAATTTCATCCGGCAGGGGATCGCGACCTAAATCTTGGGAAAGCCGGCGCAAGGCCTGGCGGTACTTGGAAATAGTTTCTACCATATGAACGGGAATGCGGATGGTTTTGCCTTGATCGGCGATCGCGCGGGTAATCGCTTGTCTGATCCACCAAGTGGCGTAAGTTGAAAACTTAAACCCTTTGTGCCAATCAAATTTTTCCACTGCCCGGAAAAGCCCGATATTTCCTTCCTGGATTAAATCAAGCAAAGTAAGATTGGGAGTGCGGCCAATATATCTTTTGGCGATAGAAACTACCAAACGAAGATTGGCTTGAATTAGTTTATTTTTGGCGTCCGGATCGCCTTTCTCAATTCTCTTCGCCAATTCGCGTTCTTCGTCAGTTTTAAGCAAAGGAATAACTCCGATTTCCCGCAAATAGGTTTGAATGGAATCAGGATGGCGCTCTTTCGGTTCTTTTTTTCCTTTTTTTAATTTTTCACCTTCAATTTCCAAAAGATCAACGCCTTCCAAAATATCAATGCCCGCGTCCTGAAATCGCGCGTAAAGATCTTCCAAAAAAATCACATTATGCTCAATGCGCGGGAAAACGGTTAAAATTTCCGCGTAAGTGATAAAACCTTTAAGGCGCGCTTTCTGCATCAATTCTTTGACTTTTTCTTCGGAAAAATCTTTTTTAGAAACGCGGGCCGCGGTTTTTGCTTTGGAAAAGTGAAATTTTTTTGCGCGCCGTTTTTTAGAAGCGGATTTTTTCGCGGCGAGTTTTTTGCGGCGCGCCGGTTTGAAGGCAGTTTTCTTTTTCAGCTTGGCGGTTTTTTTTCTTTGTTTTTTTGCCATAGCGTTTGTATTTTAAATTTAAAGCAATTTTTTTGATAATTCGTTAAATTCGCCGATCAAGCGGTGAAGATTTTTTTGATCGTTGTTTTTTTCAGCTTTTTGAATATCAATCGCCAAAGAAGCGCGGTGATGCTTGAAGTGTTCGCGTTCCAAATTTAGAAATAAATCTTTGATTTCATTCAAATAATCAATATTTTTATCACCATACAATAATTCCGTTTCCAAAGCCAGCCGGTTCAGATATAGCCGGTGTTCGTCGGGAAATTGGATTATTTCTTCAACGGTGAATTTAATCAGCGGTTTCAGTTCGCCGGAAAAAAATTTGTTGCCGCGGTCTTCCAAAATTTCTGCCAACGCTTTTTCTTTTTTCCAAAAAGCCAATCCGATAATCCGTTCTTCCAGAAGCCGTTGGCGCGTTTTAACATCGTTGGTTCCCGCGAATAATTTTGGCAACGGCGGCGAAAAATCATCCGCCGTTGATTTAATCTTTTTTATTTCGTTCCAAATTGCTTCTTCTTTAATATCAAATTTTCTTGAAATTTTTCTGGTCCAGTCGGAAATTTCTATTTCATTGTCTAAATTTGCCAACAGCGGCAAAAGAAAATTATTTATGTCGCTCCTTAACGCTTCATCAGTCGGATTGTTTTCGGAAATAATGTCAATAAAATATTGGACGATATTTTTGGCGTTTTTAACCGTTTCTTGCAGTTTTTCCGCGCCTTCTTTTACGATCAATTCGGCGGCGTCTTTGGCTGTTCCGAAATCTAAAACCATAATTTTTCCGCTCCGCAAAGATACCGGACCTTTCTGTTTCATAATATTCAATTTCAGGTCCGCGCTTTTCTTGGCCGCCGCGATTCCCGCCAGATCTTTATCCAAAGAAATAATTAAACGGCTGGCGAGGCGCGAGATGGCTTGATATTGCCATTCGGTCAGGGCAGTTCCGGAAATACCCACGACATTTTTCACTCCCGCCTGATGCGCCATTACCACATCCATTTGCCCTTCCACAATAATACAGGCGTCTTCTTTGCGGATTATAAGTTTTGCCTTGTCAAAACCGTAGAGCGCGCGCGACTTGTCGTATAAAGCGGTTTGCGGCGTGTTAATGTATTTTGCCGGTTCCGCGCCGTCTTTATTTTTTATTGTCTTCGCGGCAAAAGGAACAAGCCGCCCGGAAAAACCGATTATTCGTCCGGAAAAATCATTAATGGGAAACATTATCCGGCCGCGAAAACGGTCATAAACTTTGCCGTCGCGCGGCGACGGAATGCCCAGCCCCGCTTTTTTTATTTCTTCGTCCGTAAAGCCGCAAACATAGAGATGGTCAACTGTTTCTTTCCATGCGTCGGGCGCATAGCCAACGCGAAAATTTTTAATCGTTTCCGGTTTTAAACCGCGTCCCGCCAGATATTCTCGCGCCGCGTTATTTTCTTCAAGCCGGGACTCGTAAAAACCGGCGGCGGCTTCCATTAATTTAAAAAGGCGCGTTTTTTCCGAACGGAAGCGGGGATCTTCTTTTTTAAGTTCAATGCCCGCGCGATCCGCCAGCATCTGAAGCGTTTCCGGAAATTCCACTCCTTCAATTTTTTTAACAAATTCTATCAGATCGCCGCCGGCGCCGCAGCCAAAACAATGCCAAACTTCGCGCGCCGGCGAAACAAAAAAAGAAGGAGTTTTTTCATTATGAAAAGGGCAGTTGGCTTTAAAATTAGAACCGGCTTTTTGCAGTTTGATATAGGATTGGATTACATCCACCACGTTCAATCGCGATTTTATTTGTTCAATCGGAGATGACATATCAATTTAAATTTACCTTAGAAAAAGGCGGCTGGCAATAAAAAAGCGGCGTGATAATTTACGCCGCTTTGTTTATTTTTTTGAATCGTTATTTAAAAGTTGAAATGCCGGTGATTTTAGAGCCGATTATGAGGGTGTGAATTTCTTCGGTTCCTTCGTATGTTTTTACGGCTTCTAAATTCGCCATATGAGCCCAGACCGGATATTCGTAGGAAATGCCGTCCGCTCCTAAAATATTTCTCGCTTCCCGGGCGATTTCCAGAGCAACATTGACATTATTCCATTTTGCCAATGAAATTTGTTCGTCTTTTAACGCTCCTTTATCTTTTAAACGAGCGAGTTCAAAGCATAAAAGCTGTGCTTTGGTGATTTCTTTTACCATTCCTGAAAGTTTTTCTTGGATGATTTGATAAGAAGCAATCGGTTTATTGAACGGCCGGCGATTTTGCGCGAATTCCAGCGCGGTTTCATAACAAGCAATCGCCGCTCCCAGCGCTCCCCACGCTATCCCGTAACGAGCATGGTCTAAACAAAACATCGCCGCTTTCAAGCCGATTTCCGTTTTTGGCAATAAATTTTCTTTCGGGATTTCACAATTATCAAAAAATAATTGTGAGACGGTTGATGCTCTTAAACTTCCTTTTCCCCGGATAAAAGCCGTTGAAAAACCCGCTGTTTCTTTTTCTATCAAAAATCCCCTGATTCCCTTGGTTCCTTCGGAAGTTTGCGCCCAAATTATCGAAATATCGGCGATTGACCCGTTGGTAATCCATGTTTTTGAACCATTGATAATATAAATATCGCCTTTAAGTTCCGCTTTAGTCTGCAATCCGGCCGGATTTGACCCGCCGTAAGGTTCGGTTAATCCGAAACAGCCGATGGTTTCTCCATTCCGCAAGGACGGAAGCCATTTTTCTTTTTGGAAATCCGAACCAAAATCATAAATCGCGCGCATCGCCAACGCTCCTTGCACGGAAACCGCGCTTCTTAAAGCGCTGTCTCTTCGTTCAAGCTCCTGCATCAGCAAGCCGTACTCGCGGCCGCTTAATCCCGCGCAGCCATATTCTTTAATATCCGCTCCTAAAAATCCCAAAGCGCCTATTTTCTTGAAATATGTTCGCGGAAAACCTGTTTCATTTATATTGCATTCAAGAAGCGCCGCGATGAGTTCCGGATTATTTGTGAATTTTCTCGCGGTTTCTTTGATTAATTTTTCTTCCTCCGATAAGGAAGAAAACAAACCATAAAAATCCAAATCTGCCATTAAAACCTCCTTCCTTTTTTAATTTAAAATTTAAAGAACTTTTTAAATAAAAATCACGCTTTTACGCCAAATCTTTTTTCTTTTCTTCAAATTCTTTTTTGTTGATTTCGCCTTTTGCGTAGCGTTCTTTCAGAATCTTAAGCGCAGATTTTTCGTGATTGTCAGCGCCGCGAGATTGATCCGTCAGCCATTTGATAAGCGCGACAATGCCTGTAATTATCAATGTCCACCAAAGAACCATAAAAATCCACCCGAAAAAGCCGAAACCATATCCAAAATCAAAATTCATCATATTCATCATTTGAACCATTCTTTAAATGTTTTAGGCCAACCGACTATAAGGAGCAACGCCAGCGGCGCGCCCCAGTTAGCCCAGCGTTCTACAAAATCCCAAACTGGCATGCCGACTATCGGACGCAGAAGCGCAGTCCAAAATCCCCAAAATGCCATCCAGAGAAGAGCAATGCGAACGGGTTTAATCAGAATCAAAATTGCGAGCGCAATATCAATAATTCCGATGAGAAAGAGCAATTGGGCTGCTGTTCCGGCGTTGGATACGCCGAATTTGGCAAACCAGTTAACCCAGTCTTTTTTACCCTGCAAGGCAAAAACGCCGTGCCCGATAAACTCTCCGGCAACCGATATACGTAAGACCCATGCAATAAGTTTTGTGTTCATAATGGTATGATAACTTATTTTTATAAATTTACAAATTAATTTATAATTATAAAGTTTTTTTTCTTAATAAAATCGCGTTGATGGCGACAATCACGGTTGAAAAGGACATGAAAAGCGCGGCGAGAGCCGGCTGTAAGAGAATTCCTTTTGACGCCAGAATGCCGGCGGCCAGCGGAAGCGCGACTACATTATAACCGGTTGCCCAGAAAAGATTTTGAATCATTTTCGTATAAGTAAAACGGGAAAGTTTAATGATTTTTACGATATCGCGCGGGTCATTTCTCATTAAAATAATGCCGGCGGATTCAATGGCGACATTTGTGCCCGCGCCGACAGCAATGCCCAAATTGGCTTGTGTTAGCGCCGGCGCGTCATTAATGCCGTCGCCGACCATCGCGACTTTTTGGCCTTTGTTTTGAAGCAGTTTTACTTTTTCGGATTTTTGGTGCGGCAAAATTCTTGCAAAGTAATCATTAATGCCGAGTTCTTCGGCAACCCAGGAGGCGACGCCTTCCGAATCGCCGGTAATCATCGCAATTTTAATTCCCATTGTTTTTAAAGATTGAATCGCTTCGCGCGATTCATCTCGGATAAGATCGGCAAGCGCGAAAACGCCCAGGAGTTCTTTTTCGGTCGCCGCGTAAATAATTGTTTTTCCTTTTTTATTTTCTTTTTCTATTTCTTTCTTTAACTCTGCCGGGGGAGCGACGCGAAGATCGTCTAAAATCGCTTGGCCGCCGATAAAAATAACCGTTCCGTTAATTATTCCTTTTACCCCTTTACCGGGAAGGCGCGTAAAGTCCCTCGCTTTTACCGTGGTGACGCCGGATTCTTCCGCTTTTTTCACAATAGCTTTGGAAATAAAATGTTCGGAAAATATGTCAATTGACGAGGCAATTTGGAGCAAATCTTTTTCGTTTTTCGCGTTAGTCGGCCAGATGTTTGTTACGCCATATTCGCCTTTGGTAAGAGTTCCTGTTTTATCAAAAAGCACAATATCAATGCTTCGCGCCGCTTCAAGCGCGAGCCGCTGTTTTATCAGAAAGCCGTGGCGGGCCGCCAACGTCGTGGAAATTGAAGCGACCAGCGGAACCGCTAAGCCAAGCGCGTGCGGACAGGCGATTACCAGAACCGCCACCAATCGCTCAAGCGCGAATCCAAAACCGGCTTTCGCGTAAAGCCACAATCCAAAAGTTAAAACTCCGGTACTTATGGCGATAATAGTCAGGTAAAAAGCGGCCCGATCAGAAAGAATCTGAAGCCGAGATTTAGAGGCTTGCGCTTCCTGCACTAAACGCATAACGCCGGCGAGAAAAGTGCGTTCACCGACTTTAGTGATTTTAATTTTAAGCGAACCGTCGCTGTTTATCGTTCCCGCGATAACTTCGCTATTTACGTTTTTAGCGACCGACGCGGATTCGCCCGTAACCATTGCCTCGTTAATTTCCGATTTTCCTTCAATCACAATGCCGTCCGAAGGAATTTTTCCGCCGGGGCGGATAAACGCAATATCTCCTTCGCGCAGTTCGGAAACGGGAATAATTTCTGTTTTTCCGCCGCGAATAACTTCGGCAATATCGGGCAGAAGTTTTGAAAGTTCTTTAAGCGCGCCTTGCGCGCCGGATACCGCCCGCATTTCAAGCCAGTGGCCGAAGAGCATAATTGTAATCAAGGTGGTCAGTTCCCAAAAAAGAGTGTTTTTGGGTTCGCCAAAAGCCGCCCAGACGCTGTAAAAATACGCGGCGGAAATCGCCATTCCGATCAGCGTCATCATGCCGGGCAGCCGCGCCTTAAGCTCGCGATACGCGCCCGTTAAAAATACTCCGCCGCCGTAAAAGAAAACAATTGAGCCGAAAATTAACGATAAATATATTGAGCCCGGAAAATCCGGCGGCGACCAGCTGAAAATTTTTTGGATAATATCGGCGTAAAGCACCACCGGCACGGTCAGAATCAAACTCACCCAAAATTTTTTCAAAAACATTTTTGTGCTGTGGCCGGCGTGCTTGTCGCGCTCATCCCGCGATTCTTGATGATGCCGATGTTTTTTTTCGGATTTTGCGGGCACTAAATTCATTCCGCACTCCGGGCAAATGCCGGCGGTGTCCCGCGTAATTTCCGGATGCATCGGACAAGTGTAAAAATTTTGTTTATTTGATTCCATATTTAATTGATACTTTTATTAAAAATATGATAACAAAAATATAAATTTTATACTACAATTTAAGCGCGGGAACTTCGCGGCATTTGATTTTTCCTTATTTATTTTAAAAGTTGTATAATATGAAAATAAAAATATGGAAACTGATTTGATAAAAAACAAAGAAATTCTTTTGGAAGTAAAAAATCTTTCGGTTGTTCTTGACCGCAAAACCATTCTTAGCAACATATCTTTTTCCGTCGGACCGGGTAAAATTCTTGCGGTGATCGGCCCGAACGGAGCGGGAAAGACCATACTTTTCCGCGCGCTTTTAGGTCTTTTGCCTTCAACCGGAGAAATTAAATGGAAGCAGGGGATTAAGATTGGTTACGCGCCGCAGCGGTTTAACATTGAAAAACATCTTCCTTTGTCGGTTAAAGAATTTTTTCTTTTGAAAGCGGCGAATTTTTGGTTTCCGCCGAAAAAATTTCTCGCGCAAATCGCGCACAAACTCAAACTGGTCAAATTGCCTGATCAAATTTTGCGCGAAAGCTTAGGCGAACTTTCCGGCGGGGAATTTCAGCGAATTTTAATCGCTTGGGCGATGATTGACCATCCCGATGTTTTGTTGCTTGATGAGCCGGCGGCGGGGATTGATCTCGGATTTGAAGAAACAATTTATACGCTTATTCATCAGATTCAGGATGAACTTGGCGTGACCGTTCTTTTGATTTCTCACGATCTTAACGTCGTTTATCGTTACGCGCAACAAGTGCTTTGCCTTAATCAAAAAATGATTTGCCATGGTTTGCCCCGCGAAGTGCTGCATCCCGAGGAGCTCGCCAAGCTTTACGGCGAAGGCGCGTTTTATCTTCACGAAAAAGCCGTTCACTAATTTATGGAACCCCAATTTTTTCAATCTTTGCTTATCGCTTTGATCGTCGGCTTTGCTTCCGGCGGCATCGGCGCGTTTATAATTATTAAACGGATGGCGCTCGTGGGAGACGCTTTTTCCCATGTTGCGCTTCCCGGAATTGCCTTGGCTCTTTTATATAATATTGATCCCTGGTGGGGCGTGATGTCGTTTCTTTTGATTGGCGCGTTTATTGTCTGGTGGCTGGAAGGAAAGACGGCTTTACCCGCCGAAGGCTTAGTGGGAATTCTTTTTGTCGCAAGTTTAGCAACAGGAATTTTAATGATTCCCGATACCGAGATTATTGAATCGCTTTTTGGAGAGTTTCCTTTATTGTCTTCTTTGACGCTTATTTTATTTCTGGGTTTCGCGGGTGTCTTGGCTTTTCTTTCTTATTTTTTAGCGCGGCGCTTCATCTTCATCGCCGTTTCGGAAGAACTTGCCTCGGTCAATGAAATTGGCAACCAATATCATTTGCTGTTTTTGATTATTTTCGCTTTTATTGTTTCGCTCGGCATTAAGCTGGTCGGGACATTGCTGATGGGCGCTTTGACGATTATTCCTCCTTTGATTGCCAAAAATATCGGGCAGACCATGAAAACATACATTGTTTTATCAAGTGCGTTTGGCGCGGCCATTGCCGCCGGCGGCGCCGGGTTTGCCCGGTATTATGGATTTCTGCCCGGTCCGACCATTGTTTTACTCGGAGTTTTTGTTTTTATTTTTTCGCTTCTTTTTACCAAAACGCATTTTAGAGAAAGAAAACATTTATGATTTTTCCGGTTCTGGCGGCGGTTTTGGGAATTTTAGCGTTCCTGCCGTTTGATTATTTCTGGCTGTTCAGTTTTATTTTTCTGGCGCCGCTTTTTATTTTTTTTATCCGGGAAAATAATTTTTGGCGGCTGATTATCGGCGTTATTATTTTTCGGCTGATTATTTCGTCCGGAACGGTTTATTACACTTTGGAACCGATGGTCTGGGGATTGTCAATTCTGATTTTTCTAAGCCTGCCGGTTTTTGTTTTTCTTTTGAAACGCGGCTTTCCGAAATTGATTATATTTTTTGGCGAGCCCGCAGGCGAAAATTTGTTTTCATTTCTTTTATTATTTTTTCTGCCTTTTGTCTGGACTTTTTTTGACCATTTTCAAGCGCGCTATTCGCTGCTGCCAAATTACATAACAACGGCCGGCAATTCTCTCGGCTCGTCGCCTTTTCTCGGCTTAGCCGGCGGCGGATTAATCGGGCTGACTTTTTTTGCGGCCTTGATCAATGCTTTGATTGCCGCGATTTTTGTTTTAAACATTAAAAAAAACAATTTTGCCGCCGTTGTTGCCGTTATTATTATTTTGCTATCCGGCGGCTGGCGTATTTCTCAATTTGAGCTGCGGAAAAACGCGCGAAATTACGCTGATCTTGAAAATTCGCTGAAAATCGCCGTTGTTTCGGCTAATGAAGAATTTGACCGGCAATCATTCGGCGGTTTGGAAAATGATTTGGCAAACGGGGAAAAAATCGATCTTTTAATTTTGCCGGAAGGTATTTTAAAAAATTCGGCCAAGGCTGATTTTTTTCAAAATCTGGCGAAGGAATTAAATCTGAAATTAGTGGCCGTTCTTGATACCAAACAGGAGGGAAAAAGATACAATTCTTCTTTGCTGATTGACAATCAGGGCGAAATTATCGGCGTTCATCATAAAAGCCGCCTGACTTTTATGGGTGAATATTGGCCGTTTAAAAATTGGCGGCCGTTTTACCTTAATTGGCTTAAAAAAAACAATCCGGAAATCAGCAATTATGTTATTTTTAATCCGGATAATCCTTACATCCGCGGCGAAAAAAATCTTTTAACGATCCGCGGCCAATCCGCTTCCGTTGATTTTGCTTCATTGATTTGTCTGGAAACCCATTATCCGGCTGATCTGAAAAAATATAAAAAAATGGGAGTAAAATTCTTTATTAGCCAAACCAGCTATCGCTGGGTTGATCTCGGATTAAAGCACTTGCTCTATTTAACCGGCAATCTTAAAAAAATTGAAGCAGTCTGGCTGAAAACGCCGATTGTTTTTGCCGGAATAAAAGATTTCGCCGGCATTGTAAAACCGGACGGAAAAACCAATTTGATTGATTTTGAAAGCCGAAATAAAAACTACGGATTATTCACGGGAGAAATCAGATATTGAATTTATTAAAAAATGGTTGCAAAAACCGTTAATTTGAATTTAAATTATGCGTTATATTAAACTGATATTGAATCATGATAAATCCTTGACAAATTGATTTGGTTTACTATATTAAAATCAGCATTTAGCTAAAATTAGGTTTAGTCAAAAGAACCTTGAAAAACAACGGCAGAGCCGTTTATATGGAAAATTTGAAAGAAAGGAGGAATTAAGATGTATAAGACATTAAGTGGGCCGCTTGTTGTACAGGTGGAAATTTCAGCGCAATGCACAAATCGTTGCATGCATTGCTATAATTTTTGGCGTGAAGATGATAGTTTAATTGACTCTCAAAATATGTCGGCTAAGGTAGCTGACCAAGTGATAGATAAATTGATTAATGCCAAGATATTTCATGTGGTTTTTACAGGCGGAGAGCCACTTCTCAACAAGCGCGTTTTGTTTCGGGCAATAGAAAAAACTAAGGCCGCAAATATTACGGTTGGAATTAATTCTAATCTAATCCCATTAGTCTCCAAAGACGCAGAGCGCTTTAAAGAATTAGGCGTTGCCAATGTGCTAACATCTCTCATGGCGCCAACAGCTAAAAGTCATGATGAAATAGCTCAATTGAACGGAGCGTTTGAAAAAACTGTCAGAGGTATACGGCTTTTACAAAAAGCGAGAGTTTCTGTAATGGTGAATATGGTTATTTCTCAGAAAAACAAACATCTTCTGAGAGAAACCGCTTTGTTTGTAAAGTCGTTGGGAATCAAACATTTCAGTTCTACGCGCGCCGGCTGTCCTGGTAATTGCAGCGATTTTAGCGAGATGTCATTAAGTTTGCAAGATTTCAGGGATTATCTTGCGGAATTACACGCTGTCGGTAAACAAGAAAAAATATCGGTCGGAATTCTTGAAAGTTATCCGCTTTGCGCAATAAAGGAGGTTAGGCATTACAAGTCCTTTATTGGTCGTCGTTGTTCGGCGGGAGTAACCACTCTTACAATTGCTTCAAACGGCGATGTTCGTCCTTGCTCTCATTTGGATGTTATTTACGGTAATATTTTTAACGAAAATATTGATATTGTCTGGGGTCGCATGCAAGAATGGCGAAATGGCAGTTTATTGCCTTCAGAATGTTGTTCTTGTAAAATTTTGACTTGGTGCGGCGGCGGCTGTCGCATGGAAGCAAAAATGCGCAACAATTCTCTCACAACAGCAGATCCTTATGCCGTGCCGCATGATGCTAAGTATGCCGCTTCAGAATTAGCAAGGATTGAACAAGAAAAACCATCTTCTTTGCCACTTATGTTTCAATTAAATCCAAAAGCAAGATGGCGAAATGAAAATTTCGGAGCAGCGGTATTTGTCGGACAACGTTTCCGATGTTATTTAAATGCTATTGCCGTCAAATTCCTTCAGAGTTTACGCAAAAATCAACTTTATCAAATTAGCGATTTTAATGGTAAGTTTGAAGGAGATTTGGAGTGGTTTTTAAAACGTCTTTACAATAACCAAATTATTATGAAAGGAGGCGAAGATTATGGACAAGGACAAGAAGTTGGGATTTGAAACAATTCTTGACACAAATGTTTTAATTGCTAATCTCGGGAATGTCTCAGAAGAAAACTACTGTCCAGATTGTTATGACTGCGATATCAACTGCGAAGAATGCGACAGCTGTAATTGTAATGAATAGTTTTTTTTGAGAACATTTTAAGGGATAGAGAAATTTTTCTATCCCTTTTTTATTTGAATTGGTTTTTGATATAAATTAAGTGCAAATGGTTTCTTGTATAATTGAATTCCGTAACGATTCCAAATAGCGCGTTTTTTTGAAAATTCTTCACTGATTGGCAAAAGGATATTTAATATCTCTTGTAAAAAAACTTTAAAGGTTTTTTTATTTTTTACTTTTATAGTTTGGTAATATTCATTAATAAATTTAGTAAAGGAAACTATTACGCCGTTAGATTTTTGAATTCTAAGATCGCGAACTTCTGGATTGCCTTTATAATTATATAAATTTAAAATATCGGATAGCGGTTTGCGATTGAGAAGCGCGGCAGTTAGAGTTTCTTTTAAATAATTCTTGAGATCGTCTGGCGCAGATTTTTTTATTTCTTGTTCTATTTCTTTTAAAATATCGTAAAAAATAAAATGAGATATTTCATGAATAGCGATAAATAATGCGTCTTTTTTATCTTTATTTCTAATTTGTCCAAGGATTGAAAAATAAAATATTTTATCGCCGAAAGGTGAAAAAGGGAGAATCGTGGGGACAGCTTTGTATATTATTGGATGAGACCATTTATAATCCATTAGATTGGATAACATCGTAAGAGCCTTACTTCCATTTTTATTAATAATGATATTGCTTTTTTTAATAATTTGATCAATTGCCTTTTTATTTATTTTATGAAAATGAGCGATAAATTTTTCAATTATCTTTTTTTCATTTTTTGATTTTTTTAATTGTATTTCGAGTTCCGGAAATGCCCGGAAAATAGAATTTCGATTTTGAAGATAATAAGGGTGATGTAGAAATTTTTGAAATATATTTATTTCCGCTTTCAAATTTTTTTTGATTTTAATTTTTGGTAGTATTTTCATAATTAGAATCTACCAAATTTCCTTTATTTTAGCTACCTTAACTCGCTACGGAATGTATTGACAAATAAAGATAATGAGAGTATAATTAGAACAAATAAATTTAGGTGTTTTTTGATAATTTAACTTTCCGATCAAGGAAAGTTAATAAAAAAGGAGGAGAAGGATGAAAAACGTTAAGATGAATGGCGCGGGAAGCGTGATAATTTTAATGGCCTTGGGAATTCTATTTATGCTGGTTTTATTTTTTTCGTCGGCATGCTCGGTGTCTCGGGCTCTTAATCAGCCCGAGAAAAAAAATCTTAATATTCTGGCTGTGGGGACACATAGGGATGCCGTTTTGGCTGAACTCGGAAATCCGGTGTTCAGCGGAGAAGAGAACAACGAATTATATGATATTTTTTCCTTTACACAAGGCTATGGCAAAGGAAATAAGGTTGGAAGAGCTTTTACACACGGGGTATTGGATGTTGCATCATTGGGACTGTGGGAAGTTTTTGCCAATCCTATAGAAGGATTGGCAAGTGGTGAAAAAATAAAAATTAAAATAATATATGACAAAGAGAAAAAGGTGGCGAGGGTAGAAGAAATAAAAACTACGCCACCGCCAAAATAATATTAATAAGGGCTCGTTGAATAATAAGACGAGCCCTTTTAATTATTCACAAGCGCTCATAGCTAACTGTTTTTGTTTTTGTTAAAATATAAATTATGAAATTATTTTCCATTAAATTTCTTGTTTCTTTCTTGATTTTAATAGTGATGTTTTATGGCTTATCATTTAAAACAGCTGAAGCCGGCGGCGCTGTTTCAGTTGCTAATACAGTAGTGAATTTTGCTCTGGGAGTAGGTGAAGTAGCGGTAGGCACTCTTACGAATGATTCTAATCTTACGGACAGCGGCAGATGTCGTTTGGGCATTGGCACTTCCGTTTGCAGCAGCGGAAGCGGCGGCTCCGCCACCGGCTTAGGCGGCACTCCTTCAATAACAGGCGGCGGAGGAGGCGGAGGAGGCGGAAGCAATAATCCCAAAGGATATCTTGACGGAGCTGATTGCAATGTAATTTCAGGCTGGGCTTGCGATGCCGATGACTACAATCAATCTCTTAACGTCCATCTTTACAAAGACGGACCCGCAGGCAGCGGAACCGGCATTACCAGCAGCATAACCGCCAATCAATCCCGAGAGCCGGCTGTTGGCGC